>JAAZJE010000001.1 GCA_012800515.1 Clostridiaceae bacterium | reverse complement strand
TTGTAGGGCGCTACTTGTCAGCAGAATTCCCTTCTGTAAATCGTAAAGTTTGAGAGCCAGTGTGGTGGTGCCGATATCTACCGCTCCGCCATAGCGTCCCTCCATAGGCGGCCCCTGCAACTGAGTGTCGAAGCCTTCCGTTTGTATTTGCTCTATAGGTGATTCATCAGGCAATCTTACATCCGCATCGCCGTGGAGTGTAATCTGACAGGAAAGCCTTTTTCCATGGCGCAATTCCGCAGATGTGGGCGTCGATAGGTTTCCGTCAATTTCTACAGTGCATTTTCCGCAACGGCCGGTGCCGCCGCAGGGAAGGGGAAGGACAAACCCCTCTTCAGCCAGCACCGCTTGCAGCTTAGGGTTACCCTCAAATTCGATATCCCATATCTTGTTTCCTTTTGTTACCCGTAACGTAGGCATCAAGTACCATCATAAAGTAGCATGCCAAAGAATGTAACAGTGTTTTGTCCGTTGATATACTTAAGCTGCGTGTCCTTCACCGTATTGTATACATCGACACCGTAACTTTCCATTGATGGCAACGCTTTACCGGGGCGTACACAGGGTTCTCCCCGGACAAGGGCACAGGTATCGCATAGCCTGCAGCCACCGCAGGTTAAGTGGAGGGAATGCTCACGCAACGAAGGCTCCAGCATTTCCTGCAAATGCTGGGAGACCCACGCATGCTTTGTACCCGCCTCCAGCATCCCCTCGATATCGAAGCTATCTTCTATTTCGCTGATGGTTTGATATATCAAAGCGTAGGCATATCCTTGCACCTTGAGCATCAGCTGCTGTATCTCCCCCACGTGAGGTGGGCACATATAACACCGCCCATAGGATCCGCAACTGTTGCTTTCACAGATATCCCGGAACATGGCATTTGTCACGACGCGTTTGCCGTCCATGACTTCCGCCTTGGTAGCGCCCGCCCGTAAAGCAAGTTTTACAAGGGCTTGGTGGTCCATGTCAAACTCCCCGATAGTATTCCGTCACTGCGTTAAAGAAAGCGTCTATATTCTCCCAGGGTGTCTTGGGAGGAATGTCACAACCGGAAGAGATAATGTAATTGGGATGGGTGGGGGCATACGTTTTTAACAGCTTCAAGGTTTCTTCTCGGATGCTGTCCGGTGTGCCCGCCAAGAACTGCGCTGAAGGGCTGATATTGCCCATCACCAGCACATCCGCAGGGATTTTGTCAATCACGGTAGACATATCAATGGCATCGCCGAAATGATAGCCATCACAGTCAGTGGACAGAATGCTTTCCAGCATCAGAGGGACATTGTTCCCGCAGTTGTGGTAAATCACCAGGAACTCATCAGATTTGACGTTGTCCGTAATCCGTTTTACGTAGGGGGATGAGAATTCGTCTGCCAAAGCAGGTGACAATAACCCGGCAAGGGGTTCCGCCACAACCACACCGTGAGCGCCCGCATCTTTGTAGGCTTTGATATAGTCAATCAGAAAACGAGTCGCCTTATCCAACACAGTGTGTACCATGTCGGGTTCATCATAGCACAGAATCATCACATCGCTGACCCCCATTAGACGTCCCGTCAGGGTGAAGGGACCGATTACACCGGCCAGCACGGGGCGGTCTGTAATTAGCCGGCATGCTTTGCGGATGGCATCCACATATATGCCCGTACGTCCGTCACCAACGCCGGGAATCTCCAGCGCGTAAGCCTTCTCTTCATCATCCACCAGAATGCCTGTGATCGTGGGCACTTCATCAGGCAGAAAATGCACCTGAGCGCCAAAGGCCTCCGCCTCCACGGATAAGTCCATCATACTGACAGCTACGCCAGCCGGTGTCCTGTCCGCTACCGTTTTCATGCCTTTAGCCTGCAAATCAGCGCTGTCCGTCAGCTCTGTTACCTCGATGTCCAGCAAACTTACGCAGGGAAAGGATAACAAAGGCATTGCCTTTTTTACGGAGGAAGCTATCGCTTCCGCCATCCAGGCCTTCATATTCCTTTTCATTCGCTCCCCCTTCTGTTTTTTTATGCGAGAAGCGACTGACAGTAAGCCACTGCAGCTTCCGCCGCACTGGCGGCATCGGGTGTATAGCAATCAGCGCCGATATGCTTGCAGAACTCCTCTGTAACCGGAGCCCCACCTACCATGATAAACACCTGATCACGGATACCCGCTGCTTCCGTCGCTTTCACCACTTCTTCCATGACCCCCATGGTTGTGGTCAATAGAGCTGAGCAGCAAATCAACTGACACTTTTGCTCAATAGCTGTTTGCACAAAGGTTTCGGGGGCTACGTCCGTGCCTAAGTCAATCACTTCAAGGCCCTTACTTTCCATCATCATCTTCACTAGGTTTTTTCCGATATCATGCAGGTCGCCTTTAACAGTACCGATACAGGCCTTACCGATTACTTCGACACCCTCATCTATCAGCAGGGGTTTAAGCGCTTCGGTGCCCATGTTCATGGCGCGGGCGGCAACCAACACCTCGGGTACAAAGACCTCATTGTTTTTAAATTTTTTGCTGATGATGTCCATGCCCGCCAGCAACCCTTCTTCTAGAATGCGCTGCGCCGAAATACCTTCGTCGATAGCTTGTTGCACCAACATCTTTACATTCTTGGCCTTTCCCTTTTGCAACAGCTCCGATATTTCGTTTAAAAGATCCATGGTAATTTCCTCCTCCATACGCTTGAACGAATGGTTTATATTTATTGTAATTATACCATGCACCAGTGGTTTCATGGCCGATTCCCTTATTGAGACTAGGGATTATAGACGAAATCGAACATCAGCTTCGCGCCGTCCGCAAGACGGGGAGCCGGACGGGAGAGCTCGTTATTCTGCAGATTGAGTATCGCTTCGTTCTTCACGGCTGTGATCTCATCCCAACCGTTACGAGCTATGATTTCCTCTTCGGGAGTGGGGCCTTCGCCGAAATACATGGAGATGGTCACAATATAGTCCGGATTGCGCTCAAGAACTTGTTCTTCGGAAATTTCCCCCCAACCGGCAACATCATCGAAGGCATTTTTAAGGCCGAGCATCTCGCATATTTCGTTCATAAACGTACCGCTGCCGGCGGTCCACAGGCCGTATTCCAGCGGGGAAACCTCAAAATATACGGTCTTTGTGCCGTCACCGGTAGCTTTGGCGGACACATCGTCAAAGGTAGATTTCATATTGGCAATCACGCCCGCGGCTTCGGTGTCCTTTCCCATCAGCTTGCCGATAAGTTCGATAGCTGTGTACACGCCGGCAATGTCCCAAGCTTCGGATACGACAACTTTGACACCGGCCGCTTCCAAAGCAGCGACTTGTTCCTCGGTCTGCGCCATAGTGCTCATAATAAGTACTTGTGGCTCAAGATCGATAATCTGTTCGAGATTGGTATTGGCTCCCGATTCCACTACCGTTACGTCTAGTACCTCCGGGGGATAGTCACAGTATTCTCCTCGGCCTACCAGCGTATCGCCGGCGCCGACGGCATAGAGTATCTCACAGTCGGCGGCTGTCAACGCTACAACACGCGTCGCCGGCGCATCGAGTGTAATTACCCGTCCTTTCATATCGGTGACCGTAATCGATGTGTCGGCCGACAGTATCGGCTCGCTTGGTGAAGCTGTTCGCCCGCAGCCGGCAAGCAGAGAGAGCATCAGGATCAGCGTAAGAAGAACAGCAATGTTTTTCCGGTATTTCATCTTTAACATACCCCTTTCAAATATTTAACCTTGCAGCGGCACAGTACGTCCGCTTGAACAAATGGTTTGTATTTATTATAATCACAGCGTGCACCGGAGAATTGTCTTTTCTTTCGACTATTTGTCAGTTTTAACGATAATAACGAGGTTGAGCATATGGAAGTCCTATATACACTAATTTCGGAAGAAAAACTTTATGAGCGCCTTAACACTCTTTCTCTTTGCCTGAGCCTGCCCATTCAACTGCTCAACGAAAGTGGAATACCGCTCCAGCAGCATAACGCCGTAACAAGTTACTGTTCTCTGCTAAAGAAGAACATTGTCCAAGTTGAAGATTGTTCTTTGCTGCGCTTAAAGGCAGGACAAATTGCCAGCGCCCTGGGTAAGAGTTATATCTTCAGCTGCCATGCCGACCTCAATCACATCGCCTTCCCTCTGGTTAACCGTGAACTGTTATGGGGCACCATCATTATTGGTCCATTTTTAATGGATACGCCGGATAGTACACTTATTTCAAAACTGGCGGAGAAGCATCAATTGTCCGCCAATCTATGCCTGAACTTGTACGATGAACTGCAACATATACCTGTCATCTCTCCAAAACGGGTCACGTTAATCAGTCAGCTGGTGGACTATATTTTTGCCCCACTTCTGTCAGACGAACGTTTGTTGATGCAAGAAAGGCAGGAAAAACTATATCAGCAGTCCCGCATTAACGAAACGATACAAATGTATAAGGGTGAATCCCCCACGGATGCCGCCGGTTTTATATATTACAAAGAAAAGGAATTGCTTTCCAAAGTAAAAATCTGCGACATGACCTCTGCCCGATCCGTGTTGAACGATTTGTTGGGCTTTGTGTTCTTTTCGGAAGGAAGAAACATCGCACTAATCAAAAGCCGCGCCCTGGAACTAACCACATTGCTTAGCCGAGTTGCCATAGAAGGTGGTGCGCCCGCTGATAGAATATTGCCGCTTAACCACGCATTTCTTACCAAAATACAGGGTTGTCCCGACGATGAAGAGCTTTGCTTTATCCTGCAGGAAATCGTTGAGAGTTTTATCGACAACATCTCTCTGCCCGAACAGGGATGCAAAACAATAAAAATGGCGATTGAATATATCAGCACTCACTTTCATGAGCCCCTCACCCTGCAAACTCTTGCCGACCGGCTATCCCTAAGCCCTGCCTATTTCTCCAGCCTTTTTTCAAAACAAATGAACATAGGTTTCCAAGATTATCTCACCATGGTGCGCGTAGAGGAAGCCAAGAGGCTGCTGTCTGCCACAGCATTCCCCATCAGCCAGATTGCCGTCAGCGTCGGCTATGCCGACCAAAGCAGCTTTACAAAGGCGTTTAAGCGGACAACAGGTATGACGCCGTCTCAGATGAGGTAGGATTAGAATATTTTCAAATTCATATTATATTAGACCACGGTAGCGGATTTGGAGAAGGCGGATGCAGATAGAGATTATTTCGGTCGACGAGATTGCATCGACGAATGATATGGCAAGAGAACTGGCCGAGCAGGGGGCTCCGGCCGGGCAGGTAGTAGTTGCCCGCAGGCAAGCGCAGGGTCGAGGAAGTCGTGGGCGAAGCTTTGCTTCTCCCGAAGGCGGGATCTACATGAGCGTGATTTTGCGACCGGACTGTGCCATGTCCCGGACACCCCTGATCACACCGGCGGCGGCGGTGGCCGTGAGTCAGACCCTGGAAGAGCTAATCGGGCTCAAAACGCAAATCAAATGGGTGAATGATATTCTGGTGAACGGACAGAAATTGGCCGGGATTTTGACCGAATCGCGTAGTCTGCCGGGATCGACACAAATTGACTGGGCGGTGGTCGGCATCGGGATAAATTATTCCAACCTTCGCAGCGATTTTACGCCGGATCTCCGTCATATCATCACAACCGTACGCTCTGAACTCGGACCACAGACAAAATTACCTGATCCGGAAATTTTGATTAATGCAATTGCCTCAAAGTTACAGGATCTGGTCAGCAATTTGGATGTTACCGATTTTATTGAATATTACCGTGACAATAATGTGCTGTTGGGCAGGGAAGTGAATGTATTGAACAATGATAACAGTTATTGCGCGTTGGTCGAGGATATAGATGCAAACGCCCGCCTGATCGTCAGGCGTCGAGATAATGGTCACAGGGAGTTTCTGAATTCCGGGGAGGTAACCATTAACCCGACTAAACCGGCACAACCTGTTCAACCACGAAAAGGCACCCCGGTCAGCAGACAAATTTATGATCTTGCCGTCATGGGAATTTTTCTGGCCTTGATTATCATCGGTTCCAAGATAACTCTACCTTTTCCCATAGTTCCCAAGACGCTTCAGGCTACTTTTGTCCTACTTACGGGAGCCTTTCTGGGTTGGCGCCGTGGCGGGTTGACTTGCCTTCTCTTCATGCTCATGGGTCTGGCCGGCATCCCTGTTTTTGCCAAAGGCGGCGGTTTCGGCTATGTGCTGGATCCGACTTTCGGCTATATAGTCGGCTTTGTTTTCGGCTCGGCAATGACGGGGTATTTGTGCGAGAGGTTCAAAGCGCGGCGGTGGTGGTCCGTTCTTCTGTCATTATTAGCCGGGCTGGGAGTGTTGTATTTTTTCGGCCTGGTGCATTTATATTTGATTTTGGGTGTGTTTACGGAACACTCCCTGTCCTTGGTAGAAATCTTGCGAATCGGTCTATGGCTATCTTTGCCGGGAGATTTGTTGTTGACGGGTTTGAGCGCGATTCTTGTGCATAGACTACAACCTGTATTCAAGGCCAGGTAGCTCTTACGATAAATCAGCACAAATGTTTGTTATTTTGTCGATACGGACAGCTTTATAAGGAATTTGTACGTTACAAGAGTAAATTTTTCTGATATAATGTCGGAGATTTGGCGTAAAAATCGGCCAATACCCCGCGGTGTTTAAATCGCGCAGGAAAGGAAAGTGGATTTATGGTGATGAGAAACAAGCATGTCCGGGCTTGGGTCGAAGAAATGGCTAAGTTAACACAACCGGATAATATAGTTTGGTTGGATGGGTCTCTGGAAGAGAAGGAGCGTCTGGAGGCGGAGGCTTTTGCCACCGGCGAACTGATTGAACTTAATCAGGAAAAGTGGCCGGGCTGTGTCTACCACCGTACCGCAGTCAATGACGTGGCTCGTGTCGAGGGCAGAACTTATATTTGCACGACAGAGCGTGATGATGCCGGTCCGACCAACAATTGGGTGGATCCGCAGGAGATGCACGCCAAACTCAATCAGCTTTTTGCCGGTTCGATGAAAGGGCGCACGATGTATGTTATTCCGTACATAATGGGACCGGCCGGCTCGCCCGTATCGAAAGTCGGTATTGAATTGACTGACAGCATCTATGTCGTTCTCAACATGCGTATTATGACCCGGATGGGAAATATTGCCTGGGAGCAGCTGGGTGACAGTGATCGTTTTGTAAAAGGACTACATTCGAAGGCGCAGCTCGACCCGGAGAACCGCTATATTGTGCATTTCCCGGAAGAGAATCTGATTGCCTCGGTCAATTCAGGTTACGGTGGAAACGTTCTGCTCGGAAAGAAATGTTTTGCCCTGCGCATCGCTTCCTATCTGGCTCGCAATGAGGGCTGGTTGGCTGAGCACATGCTCATTCTCGGGATTGAGGATCCTGAAGGCGAAACCAAATATTTGACCGGTGCTTTCCCCAGTGCCTGCGGCAAGACCAACCTCGCTATGCTGATTCCGCCGGCCAGTGCCAAGGGCTACAAGGTCTACACCGTCGGTGACGACATTGCCTGGATTCGGATCGGTGAAGACGGTCGTCTCTGGGCGGTTAATCCCGAGTACGGTTTCTTCGGTGTTGCTCCGGGTACTAATATGAATTCCAATCCGAACGCCATGCTGACCGTTCGTAAAAATACGATCTTTACCAATGTCGCCCTGACGGAGGACAAAGAGGTATGGTGGGAAAAGATGGGTGTTCCCGCTCCCGAAAAGGCCGAAGACTGGAAGGGTAATCCCTGGACTCCGGAGAGCACCGAAAAGGCTGCAAATCCGAACTCCCGTTTTACCGCCCCGGCTGCCCAGTGTCCTAGCATTTCACCGCATTGGGAAGATCCCGAGGGTGTTCCGATTTCGGCGATTCTTTTTGGTGGACGTCGTGCCAGTGCTGCCCCGCTGGTATATCAGTCCTTTGACTGGAATCACGGCGTATTCGTCGGTGCAACTATGGCCTCCGAAACCACTGCCGCCGCGGCCGGCGCCGTCGGTGTGGTGCGTCGCGATCCGATGGCCATGCTACCGTTCTGCGGTTATAACATGGGCGATTATTTCCGCCATTGGATCGACATGGGCAAGAAGATTACTAATAAGCCGCTTATTTTCAACATTAACTGGTTCCGCCTGGATAAGAACGGCGATTTTATATGGCCGGGCTTTGGCGATAACTTCCGTATTTTGAAGTGGATCCTTGATCGTTGTGAAGGCAAAGTAGAGGCGGTCAAGACGCCGATCGGATATCTACCCAAGCCGGAAGATATTGATCTGACGGGTATGGACATGACTGTTGACGACGTACGCGAACTGCTCAGCATAGACGAGGATGTTTGGCGTGAAGAGGTTGCCGATATCGAACGTCATCTGGCACTCTTCGACCGTCTGCCCGACGAGCTGAATCAGGAGCTGGCCGCACTTAAGGAGCGTTTCGGATTCTAAACGTCGCATTGACAATAGCTTGTGAAAAGGGTGTCGTCGGGCACCCTTTTTGATTGATGTTGCAGACATGAGGAGCGGGAAGGCCGGTGTTTTACGAAATGCCGATTTTACGCTACAATAGTTGATACAGTCTTTGTGCTAGAGAGGAATATTTATGAGCGAAATCGGATACACGAATTTTACTGATGTCATAATAAGCAAGCGGAATGGAGAGGAATTGTCAGAGGCGGTTATTCGTCAATTTGTCGAGGAGACGAACTCAAATATGATTTCGGATTATCAGATCGCGGCTTTTCTTATGGCCGTTACCTGCCGTGGAATGACTGACAGGGAAACCGCTGCTCTTGCTCTGGCTATGGCCGATTCCGGGCGGAAAGCTGATCTCAGTGAAATACCGGGAATCAAAGTCGATAAGCATAGCTCCGGCGGTGTCGGTGATAAATGCACTTTGGTCAGTTTGCCGATCGTTGCGTCTCTGGGCGTGCCGGTTGCTAAATTGAGCGGCCGTAGCCTGGGTTTTACCGGCGGGACTTTGGACAAATTGGAGTCCATTACCGGATTCAGAACCGGACTCTCACGTGATTCCTTCGTCAAGCAGGCACAGACCATCGGAATGGTGGTTGCCGGACAGACTTCCGACCTGGCTCCGGCGGACAACCGACTCTATGCGTTGCGTAATTTGACCGGCACTATTGAGTCAATCCCGCTGATTGCCTCCAGTATCATGAGTAAGAAGCTGGCAAGTGGTTGCGACAAGTTCGTTTTGAACGTAACCTGCGGTAGCGGTGCTTTTATGAAGAATATGGAGGATGCCCGCAAATTGGCCGATATCATGGTACAAATCGGTAAACAGACCAATCACGAGGTCTATGTAATCATATCGTCCATGAATGAGCCGCTGGGCAAGGCGGTCGGCAACAGTCTGGAAGTGGTTGAGGCGTATGAAACTCTTTCCGGCAAGGGCAGTGAAGCGGTTCTGGAGATATCATTGGAAATTGCCGCTGCAATGTTGGCGATGGCAGGTCGCGGCAGTCTGGAGGACTGCCTGGCTATGGCGCAAAGAACCGTTTTGGATGGCAGAGCCCTGGCAACATTCAAACGCTTTGTCAGCGCTCAGGGCGGACGCCTCGATCCTCGCGGGCGTCCGATTCTGAGTGAGCATGTCAGTACCAGACGCGGTGTTCCGGCCGGAAAGACAGGAGTTATCAGGAGCATCAATACGGCCCTGGTCGGCAAAGCGGCGCAGATTTTGGGGGCCGGACGCGAGACCAAGCAAGATCGGATTGACCCCGCGGCCGGAATCAAGGTTGAGTGCCGGGTAGGCGATAGCATTGAAAAGGGTAAGCCTTTGGCGTGGATGCATACGAACCGTAATGATATGATCGAGCCGGCTCTGGAAATTATGCTGGAGGCTTTCGAAATTGATTCCTCGGCCAAGCCCGGATCGATTAAGCCGCTGCCGTTGGTTTTGGATCGAATCGGCACGATTACGAGTGAGTAGTTCGACCGAAAGACTGATTCTCGGAATTGATCCCGGTTATGCGACTACCGGTTACGGTGTCGTTGCTGTGACCGGGCAGAAATTATTGGCTGTTGATTACGGTGTGATCCGCACTTCGGCGGATCAGCGCTTTTCCGAGCGAGTCTTGGCGATATACGAAGGCGTACGTACCTTACTCGAGCGTTTCCGGCCGGGGGAAGTTGCGCTGGAGGAATTATTCTTTGCGCGTAATACAACGACAGCTCTGGGAACGGCACAGGCACGTGGCGTTTGTCTGCTGGCGGCTGAACAGGCAGGCCTGATGCTGCTTGAGTACACGCCGGCGCAGGTCAAAATGTCTGTTACCGGCAACGGTCGTGCCGAAAAAGTTCAGGTTCAGGAGATGGTTCGCCTGTTACTTAATCTGAAGGAAATACCGCGCCCCGACGATGCTGCCGACGCCCTGGCCGTAGCAATTTGCCAGGCTCATATCGGCAACGAATTGGGGCGGGAGATTTTCGGCGGATATCAGAATCGCCGCCGAGATATGTAGGGGGAGAGAGTTATGTTCGCCTATATGGAAGGAAAATGTGTGGCACAAAAAACAGATTCCTTGACAGTAGCGGTCGGCGGAATTGGCTTCGAGATTTTTGTGCCGCGAATGTTCGGGCGAAAGGGCGAGGATTTACGGGTCTATACCTATCTGTACGTGCGTGAAAATGAGATTTCACTCTATGGCTTTGAGTCGGAGGCGGATCGAAATCTGTTTCTCGAATTGCAAAACGTAACCGGAGTGGGTCCGAAGCTCTCCTTGTCGATTTTAGGAACGTTGACTACCGAGCAATTTGCCGCGGCGATCATTGCCGCCGACTACGACACCTTAACTTCAGTAAAAGGTTTGGGAAAGAAGGGCGCTTCGCGGCTGGTTGTGGAATTGCGGGACAAATTAGCGGCTCGTCAAGGCATTGCAGCCGGGAGTACGGAACTACCCCCAGCTGTAGATGTAGACGGCAAAAGGGCCGAGGTGCTTGATGCTCTGCGTGTCCTGGGCTTTACGGAGCGGGAGGCGGGAGCTCGCCTGCAGGCAAGTTATGACTCTGAGCTAAGTCTCGAGGAGAATGTCCGCGCCGCTTTACGTAAAAGCGATTGAGGATAGTGAAATATGCTTGAGAGTACCAGTTCGGAAAATTTAGAGTCGATTAGGCGCAATGCACGAGCGGGCGGCTTTGCCGATTTGACGGATGCCAATAAGGGTGCCTGGGATACGGATGAACAGGGCCTGCGACCGCGCCGCTGGGAAGAATTTTTCGGCCAGGATCGGGTGCGAAAAAATTTAGAGGTTTTTATCAAGGCGGCGCGAAAGCGAGGCGAGCCTTTAGATCATGTTCTGCTCTACGGTCCGCCCGGGCTGGGCAAAACCACGCTGGCCGGTATAATTGCCAATGAACTCGGCGTCAATCTGCGTGTGACCAGCGGTCCGGCGATTGAGCGGGCGGGCGATCTGGCGGCGATATTGACCAATCTCAGTCCTCGAGATGTTCTGTTCATTGATGAGATACATCGTCTGAACACGACGGTAGAGGAGACGCTATATCCGGCCATGGAAGACTCGGTTTTGGATATCGTTATCGGGAAAGGCCCGGCGGCACGCAGTCTGCGAATTGATTTGCCGCCTTTTACTTTGGTGGGAGCGACCACACGGGCGGGTCTGTTGACGGCACCTTTGCGCGATCGCTTCGGGGTAATAAATCGCCTGCAATTATATGAGCCGGAGGAGCTGAGCCAAATTCTGCGGCGCAACGCGGCACTGTTGGATATCGGCATCGAGCCGGAGGCTCTGTTGAATATTGCCCGCCGCTCTCGCGGAACCCCGCGAATCGCGATTCGTCTACTGCGTCGTCTGCGCGACTTTGCCGAGGTAAAGGGGAAGGATAGGATCGATACGGAAATTGCCGACTTCGGCCTGGCCGCACTGGAGATCGATGAGCTCGGTCTGGATGCCACCGATCGGAATATTCTCCGTCGCATGGCTGAGTATTATGCCGGAGGTCCCGTCGGGCTGGAGACCCTGGCGGCGATTACCGGTGAAGATAAGACCACGCTCGAGGACGTTTATGAGCCGTATCTGATGCAGATCGGATTCCTGTCTCGTACCCCGCGCGGACGCGTGATGACTCCCTTATCCTTCGCTCATTTGAATCTACCCTGTCCGGACGCCCTGAAGGACTGGCAACTGACGCCGCCTTCGGATGAGGACGAGATAAATATCCCGCGGATTACGGACTTTTTACCGAAAGATAACGACGATGCTTAAGTTGGCTCTGCACATTTGCTGTGCTCCGTGCGCACTGTGGCCCGTAGAAGTCTTACAGAATCAGGGAGTAGATCTGCTGGGCGTGTTTTTCAATCCCAATATTCATCCGGCGGACGAGTGGGAGCGCCGTCGCAAAGAGGTGCTTAGATTAGTCCGCAAGACGGCTATCGCAATCGACATAAATCCGCGATATATGGAAGAATTTTGGCGCGAGGAGTTGGATTTACCGATGCCCGAGCGTTGTGCTTACTGTTATCGGATGCGTTTAATGTATACGGCGATAACGGCCAAAAAACACGATTGTGATGCTTTCAGTACGACTCTGCTCGTTTCCCCCTGGCAAAATCGCGAACTGATTTTGCGCGAGGCATATGTCGTTCAGGAATTTCTGCGCATTCCGTTTATTCCCTACGACTTCCGTCCCGGCTATCGCCGCGGACAGGCGCGCGCCAAACAATTGAATATGTACCGCCAGAAGTATTGTGCCTGCATTCATTCATTGAACGAGCGAAAGGAAGAATCGGTTTGAGTAGTTGGTCGAGATGGGAAATACCTCCGGAGTTGGTGCGTAAGGCAGAAGAGATTGAGACGGAAGTTCGTCCGTATTTTGAGCGGGTGGCGGCAATTCGTGAATACAATCAGCTGAAGGTTCTGGCGGCTATGCAGGAGGCGCATATCAGCGAGAGCTTTTTCGGCGGCACCACCGGTTACGGATACGACGACAGCGGTCGGGCCAGGCTGGAAAGAGCCTACGCGCATGCTTTCGGCGCCGAGGCGGCTCTGGTTCGTCCGCAAATCAGCACGGGAACTCACGCGCTGGCCGTGACTTTCTTTGCCATTACGCGACCGGGGCATAAAATCCTTTCCGTGACCGGGGCGCCGTACGATACTTTGCATGACGTGATCGGAATCAGACGTGACGAACGTACTCGTGAGCATCGTCTGAAGCTGGAAATGCGCGGTCTGCGCAGGAGTGAAACGGAGATGAGTGCCGGGCGGCGGGAGAAAGTGCCGCTTACCCCGGGATCGCTACGTGACTGGGGCGTAGACTATAAACAGGTCGATTTGTTGCCGGACGGGAATTTGGATTTTTCCGTAATCGAGGCGGCACTCTCCGAACAGCCGGAAGTGGTTTTCGTCCAACGTTCACGCGGCTATCATGACCGCCCGGCGGTAACAATAGATGTGATGCGCGAATTGGTTCGCCTGACGCGTCGTTGTTCGCCCGATTCGATCATATTTGTCGATAACTGTTACGGTGAATTTGTCGAGCGTGACGAGCCCACCGAAGTAGGAGTAGATATTTGCGCCGGTTCTTTGAATAAAAATCCCGGCGGCGGACGCGCCGTGACGGGCGGATATATTGTCGGTCGGAACGATTTGGTCTTGGCCGCTTCGAATCGTCTCTATGCCCCGGGTCTGGGGCGGGCGGTAGGCCCCTCATTGGGTACGACCAGAGATTTTTCTCAAGGCCTGTATTTGGCGCCGCAGGTCGTTGCTGAAGCGATCAAAGGGATGATTTTCTCATCGGCTTTTTTCCGTTCCCTGGGTTGGCACACCAACCCGGCTCCCGACGCCATCCGAGCCGATATAATTCAAAGCATTGAGTGTGGTAGCCGGGAGAGGCTGATTGCTCTCTGCCAAGCGGTACAGGCAGCTTCGCCGGTCGACAGCTTAGTGGTGCCGGTGCCGGGTTCGATGCCCGGATATGATTGCGAGATTATTATGGCGGCGGGCAGCTTTACCCAGGGGTCATCGATTGAACTGAGTGCGGACGGTCCTTTGCGTCCGCCTTATATCGCCTACATGCAGGGCGGTCTGGCATATGAACAGGTTAAGCTGGCAGTGTTGTTGACCTATAAGGCGTTAACTTCCGGTAGCGAGTCCGCCGACGGCAACGAGACGTCTGAAATAGTATTATAATACGCGATAATTATTGGGAGAGAGGCGGAGTGAGAAAGCAAGGGCGAAAATCCGAATCCAGCAAGTCGATTCCGAGAATCCGACAGGGATCCCGGAATGATTCCGCCGCCGTATATCGCGAACCGGTAAGCGTCGTTCCGGATGCGTCGCGCCGCTCCAAGCCGAGCCGGGATCGCCGTGCCTCCGTATCACCGGGCAGGCGTCCTCCGTCGCCGAGCCGTGACAGTCGAGCCGCCGCGTCATCGGGTGCGCGTCCTCCGGAGTTGGGTTGGGATCATCGTACCGCCGCTTCGCCGGGCATGCGTCCTTCCGGGCCGAGCAGAGACCGTCGTGCTACCGCTTCGCCGAGTATGCGCCCTCCCGAACCGAGCCGGGGCCGTCGTCCCGTCGCTCCGTCCGACACGCGCCGCCGGAAGAATCCTACTTCCGGACGTTCCGTGCCTCATCCTTCACCTCAACAAAGTGCGTTGCAGAGGCGGAGAAGGATTAGGCGCCGCTTGTTGCGGAATCGAATCAGAGCTTTTCTTACCGCTACTTTTATCATAGTGATTCTTGCCGGAACCATCCTTACGGTCGGCAAGATTTTCAGCGAAGTCAGGTCACGCCCGGTATTGGCCTTCGTAAGTAACGGTGAGATAGAGGAAGTTATTAAACTTAGTGGTTATATTGTGCGCTCCGAGACTTTGTTAACGGCTCCTCAGGCCGGTTATGTACAGCCGGCAGTACCTGAAGGAACCCGCTTGGCTTACGGTCAGGAGGCAGCCTTAATGCTACCTGAACGGGGCACTGCTCAGATAGAGCAATATAATGATTTGCGGCGTCAGATTGATCAGCGCAGGCTGGATTTGCTGGATCAGCAAAGCGCAGGCGAAGCTCTGCGTCGTTATGATCAGGCCGACATCAAGCTCCAGGAGCCGATAGCGGCACTACAACGTCAGGCGATGAGAGGCCAACTACGGGGACTGGAAGCGCCACAGGCCGCGATTGAACTGGTACTGGATCAGCGTGAGGCGGATTTGGAGAAAATCGATTTCGGTGATGAGATATTGGCCGAGTTAAACCATAGTGCTGATGTGCTCCGGAGACAAATCCGCGCACAATCGGCAGGAGTTTTGGCGACAATTCCGGGTATTGCTTCTTTTCACAGTGACGGTAATGAAGCGGAAATAAATTTTGCCGGAATAAACGAGTTGTCCCCGGCGGATCTCATTCGTGTGCTGGAAAAAGAGCCCGAGTTTTTCAATTTAGCGGATCGAACCGTCGAACGGGAAGAACCAGTCTGCCGTATTATTGATTCCGCACAGCAGTATTTTGTTTTTGTACTATCGCCCTCCTATACCGAACTAGCATCTTTCCCGGGTGAGCCGACCCCGACCCCGATCCCGGGCGAAGATGACAAGTCGGCGCCGTTGTGTCTCGGTGTACGCTTGCGCCTATTTTTACCGGCACAATTGCAACATATCAATGATGCTCTGATTATGCGACTGGAGCGCCTGCCGGATCAGCGGATTCTGTTGGTTTGCCGAACTCTGCACGGTATGGAAAGTCTCTTGAATTGCCGCACGGTAGAGGCAGACCTAGTACTAAGGCGGAAATCCGGACTCATGGTTCCGTTGTCATCGATACTGCGCGATGATAAGGATAGTGACGTCGGTGAAGTCATGGCAGTGCGCGGCGGAAGTCTGGTGCTGGTGCCGGTTAAGATCGAACTCAGCAATGAGAACTCGGCAATTATTGTTTGCACCGATGACGAAAATGAGATAGTGAGCGGCAATGTGGTAGTAACCAATCCGGAAAACGTAAAAGAAGGAGAACCTCTCAGGTAATAAATACTTACAGAATGACTGATATTACTGATACATTAAGAGAGCGCTATAGCAAGGTGAGGGAAGAGATTGCGGCATGTTGTCGAGCGGCCGGTCGCAATGAGGGAGAGATTAATCTGGTAGTCGTAACCAAACTCCATAGCGTTGAGGAAATTATGGCGTTGCTGGATTTAGGGCATGTAAAATTGGGGGAGAATCGGGCGCAGGAGTTGGTCGAAAAATATACAGCGTTGCAAGGCTACGATCCCGAACCGGAATGGCACTTTATCGGTAGCCTGCAGACCAATAAGGTGCGCCAGGTCGTTGGCAGGACGGTGCTGATTCACTCGGTAGATAGCCTTCGGCTGGCACGTCAAATTGCGAATCGCAGCAAACGTATGGAGCTGACTCAGGAGGTGCTTTTGCAGGTTAATATCTCCGGTGAAGCTACAAAGTCCGGCTTTGCTCCGGAGGACCTGGTGACACTTTGGCCGGAGCTCTTGATGTTGGAGAATATCAGCTACCGCGGACTAATGACGATGGCGCCGCTCGGTGCGAGCGAAAAAGAGGCGGAGAAAATTTTCACGGCCGCGGCGGAATTGCTGAAACGTCTGCGGGCGAATATTGCCGACCCCAACAAACGACGGAACTTTACCGTGCTTTCAATGGGCATGAGCCAGGATTACCCGGTGGCGATCCGCGCCGGTGCAACGCATTTACGGATAGGGACGGCGATTATGGGGGAGCGAGGCTGATTGCCAGGCTAATATTCGCTTACACTTCGGTGACAATCTTGAAATATAATACTTTTAATACGCTTTAGCATATCTCTTTCTCTTTCCGTCATTTGAAGTACAGCCTATAATTGATCAAGAATTGTTTCTATATTCACAAATATAGGAATTTACTTGGAGGGGTAACTATGGCCGGCATCTTTTCCGCCTTTATAAACAAGTTGCGTTCCTATCCACGGAACGATTTAGAGTACTATGATGAGCAGGATTCATACTACGAAGAGTATGATGACTCTTATGGCGAGACTGCCGAACCGGCAGAACAGGCTCGTCCGAATCCGTCCCGTCGTCAGTCGGGGAAGGTTATGAATATGAACAACCCGCAGCGCCAGGTCAATCAGCAGGTGATTATTATAAAACCGGCATCAATGTATGACGCTCAGACCGTCTGCGACCACATTCGTAGCGGCCGTACGGTAATTTGTAATTTTGAAGGAGTGGATCAGTCTGCGGCGCAGCATGTCGTAGATTTCCTGACCGGAGCGACCTACGCTCTGGACGGATTCATCCAGGCGGTTTCTAATTTTATCTTTATTATGGCACCGCGCGGGGTTTCTCTGTTGTCGAATGACGATGCCGAGGCCGGTGAGGCAGGCGTTATCCGACGGGTTGCCGGGCGCTAAATACGTTACTCCGGAAAACCGATGCATTTAAGGTTCCGGCGTGGAGTTGGTTGAAGCGGCTTGACCGGGCCAGAGGGTGGACATAAATCCACCCTTTTAGTATATTGGTAGCGTTATCGTCAGTTAGTATTTGGAGGCAAAATTACGTAAACCATGGCAGGGCAAGATGCATTCAAAAATTCCGACCGAATCCTGACCATTGCCGTACCCGCTTTTAATTCCGCCTCCTGGTTGTCTTCTTGCCTTGATTCCTTGTTGCTTCCCGACGTCGGAAATGATCTTGAAGTGATAATTGTCAATGACGGTTCGACCGATGCCACTCGGCAAATCGCTGAGCAATATGTCGTTGCCCATCCGGAAACTTTTCGCCTGATTGACCAGGAAAACGGCGGCTACGGAGCAGCGGTTAGTAGCGGGCTGGCAGCGGCATCCGGACGGTATTTCTATGTCCTTGACAGCGATGACAGGGTGGATTCGGCTGCTATGCTCAAATTACTGGCGGAAATTAGCTCCGACCTAGCCGCTACGCAGGATGTCGATCTATACATCACCAACACGGTTTATGAGAACACCTTTCGCGGCAAAAGTCGCCGTATGCATTTTCGCGGTATGATTCCGGCAGGTCTGATTTTTTCTTGGGAAGCTGTCCGTTTTACTTCTCCGTCCAAATTTCTCAGTTTTCATTGTTTGACATACAACACAGATCTCCTGCGGACGGCAGATATTGTCCTGCCGAGGCATACATCCTATGTCGACAATTTGCTGGCCTGGCTGCCTTTGCCCGCCTGTCGTCGCCTGCGTTACCTGGATTTGGATCTTTACCGATATTCGATTGGACGCTCCGACCAGTCAATCAACCCGCGAATTTTGGTCTCACGGATCGATCAGCATCTGGCGATCAATTGGCAAATGATTGAGTGTATGGACTTTTCCGATCCACGGATAAGCCCGGCTCTACGTCGTTATCTTTTGCATTATCTGGCGATGATTTGCGCGATCTCAACAATCCATTTAGCCTTGGCCGGTACCGTCGAGGCGGAACTTAAACGCCGGGATTTCTGGAGCCGGATTCGGGAATCCCGTCCGCAATTATATCGCCGTCTGCGCTATCGTCTGACGGTCTGGCCGGTCAATCTTCCCGGACGCTTCGGTCGCTTTATAGCCCGCTGCTTCTATCGTCTGACGCGGCACTTTTATCATTTTGCTTAGTTAGGGTTTATATGAGTCAAACAAAGACAGATAAGGAAGACAGAGTTGTTGTAGCGGTTGAAAGACCTTTTAGACAGCGTATAGTTGAGTTGGATGCTGCCCGCGGCTTTGCCGTCATTATGATGATTCTGCATCATTTTATCTTTGATTTGCGTTATGTGTTCGACTTACCGGTTTTTGCTTTTCAGGATAGCGAATGGTTTATTTGTGCCCTGCGTGCGCCTTTTTTGGCTCTGTTCCTGATGGTCTCCGGTATTAGTTCAAATTTTTCACGGAGTAATTTGCGCCGCGGCATAAGGCTATTGTTCTTTGCACTGTCGTTGACTGTTATCACCCTCCTGATGCACAACTTTATGACTCCGATTTATTTCAATATCCTGCATGTACTGGCGCTTTCGATAATAATCTATGCCCTTACCGAACGGGTGTCGGATCCGAAGCGTCGTTCGGCCTGTCTGATCATGTCGGCGTTGCTGGCTTTTCTGATTGGTACCGTTTTCCTCCAACTTTCCGCTACAGTACCGTCTTGGCTCCTACCCTTGAATCCGTGTGCCGTAGCCGAAGTTGAAATGTCTGACTATCTGTCGTTTTTTCCCTGGTCGGGCTTCTTCTTCCTCGGAGCGGTGCTGGGCTCACTTCTCTATCCGAAGCCGCTTACGCTTTTTCCGAATCTACCGCGCACCCTTGCCCTTCTGCTGAAGCCGTTCAGTTTTGTCGGTCGTTACGCAATTTACTTCTACATCTTTCACCAGCCGTTTATCTTGGCGTGTCTCTACGGTTTGAGAATATTGGGTCTGTTGTGATACCCTGAGCCGTAACTATTTTAGAGGCGGAGAAATTTTTATGAAAAAAGTTCGTGGCATGCTGTTTGACCTGGACGGGACCTTGTTCTATACGCTCAAGGATTTGGCTGTTTGCATGAATCTGGGTCTAAGGGGAGCGGGTTTATATGATCTCCCGGTCGATTCATACCGAGAGATTGTCGGCGGCGGAATTAAGGAAATGGGGCAGAAAGCGATTGCGGTTGAACTTCTCTATCATCGGGAGAAAATCCTTGCCGTAACGGAGTCCGATCCGGCTGCCTGGTTGGGTATATTTACTCCCGAAATTTTGGCCGGCGCTTTACCGCCCGCGGATCATCCCCTGATTACGGCAATTCTGAAAGATTTTCATGAGGCGTACGATGCGGATCCGATTGCACACACATATCCGTATGAGGGGATAACCGATTTGCTCGATTATTGTGTGGCACATGGCTTTAAGATTGGTGTCGTTTCCAATAAAGACGAGTATTTTACCGTACCGATTGTCCGGGAACTGCTACCGCAGTATAATTGGGATGTCATTCTCGGGGTGCGTCCCGGCCTGCCGCCGAAGCCGGATCCGGCTATGGCTTTGTCGGCTGCCGCCGACTGGCACCTGGCACCGGAGGAGATTTCCCTGCTTGGCGATACCGGCACCGATATGATTTGTGCGCGCGCCGCCGGTCAGCGCGCTTGGGCTGCCGGTTGGGGCTATCGTCCCGAAAGTGAGCTATGCTCAGCCGGAGCGGAAATGTTTTTTGCCGAACCTGCAGATATTCTGACTTATCTCAAACGGGAGGAACAGATGGAGTAATGAGGCTCTTTTCACGCGGACAGAAGGTTGTGTATAACGATCGTCCCCGGCGTTCTTCGCTTTGGCGCCGCCTTATGTGGGCGGGCGTGTTCCCGGTTGCGCTGACGATTGCGCTTTATCTGTTTTCCGCCCGTGATCCCCATTCCGCGGAGTTTTACAGCAGGAGTATTTTTCCGATTTTCACCTGGCCGATTCGTCAATTCACCGGTCTTTTTTCCTTTTCGCTGACTCAGGTTCTGCTTTTTATCGCCGCCCCTCTGTTGCTGGCCGCCCTGATCTGGTTTGTCTGGCGCCTGATTGTCCGACCGGGCCGCTGGCGTGCCGTTCTTACGGCGGTAGTCAATCTCGTTATTATTGCGGCCTGGGCCGCACTGTTATTTATGCTGACTCATGGCATCAACTACCATCGGCACACTCTGTCGGCAATCATGAACTTGCATACTCAACCTTACGGCACGGAAGAGCTGGTCGCCACGGCTGACTGGCTGGTCGGCGAGCTCAACGAAGTTGCTGCTCTGGTGCCGCGCGATGAGGAGGGCATTTTCCGCCCGAGTGACAGTTGCGAGGCTACTTTGGATCGTGCCGGGGCGATTTTCGTCAACTTGGCCGAGAACTATCCGGAGTTGGGTATCAGTGCTGTTGGACGTCCTAAATCCGTCTGGCTTTCGCACTATTGGTCGTATACGGGTATCACCGGCATGTATTTTCCTTACTTGGTCGAGCCTAACCTGAATATTGACGCCCCCGAATCCGGTTTATTGTTCTCGACGCTTCACGAATTAGCGCATACTGCCGGTTATGCTCGAGAAGACGAGGCAAATTTTTTGGCATTTCTGGCCGGACACTGCTCCGATGACAACGAATACAAGTATTCGGCCTATACTCAGATGTTTTCGCTAGTTGGAAGTCAATTGAATGCGCGGGATACTGCCGCCTATAAGGAAGTTGCCGGCAAGCTCCACTTCGGAGTATGGGTTGATTATCGCAATCAGAATATCTACTGGGATCAGTTTAAGGGTAAAATTCAGGAAATATCAAACAAAGTTAACGATACTTATCTCAAAGTGCAAAAGCAGGAAAAGGGCGTGCAGAGTTACGGCGAGGCTGTGGATTTGCTGATAGCATGGCATCTTAGCGAAGCGGCGACATCCGGGAGCGGAAAGTAGGCAAGAGTGTTGAACGGACGGAAAATCGAGGTGTTGCACAATCCGGCGTTGCAAAATGCTCGGCGGAAAGCGCCGTTTGCCAATATTGCTTTAATTGGCATGCCCGGATCCGGCAAGAGTACGATCGGGCGCGGATTGGCACGCCGGATGAACGGTTGGCTGAGTGTCGACACCGACGAACTGCTGGCTTCGCGCGCCGGACAAACGCTTGAGGATCTGAATAAACTTTTGCTCCCCGCGGCCTTTTTGGATATCGAGGAGGCAACGATACTTGATTTGAATGGCAGTGGTAATATCTGGTCGACCGGCGGCTCCGTTATTTATCGTTCGGCTGCGATGGAACATTTGCGGAAGTTGGCGCTACTGGTTTATCTGGAAGTGGATTACGAAGTGCTGACGCAAAGGGTCGGGAATCCGGCGCGCCGCGGTGTTGTGTTGCCGAACGGACAGAGTTTTGCGGAACTCTATGCCGAGCGGACGCCGCTGTATAGGAAATTTGCCGATCTGACAATTAATACGAGTTCTCTGAGGGCACGAACAACGGTCGACGAGCTTTTGCCGCATCTGAACCGCCTGGTGTGAAAGGAGGGGCTTTCTGATGAAGAAAAAAGTTCTGCTTGCCTTTAGTGCTTTGCTTATAACGGTATTACTGTTGGTTTCAGGATGTACTTTTACTTTTCATTCGGAGCGTACTTTGGACAGTGTGCTGACGGTACCCTCCGAAGCAACGGATGAGACGACAACAACGGAGCCGGAACCGTCGACTTTGCCAATTACAGCCTCACTTACGGAGCCGCAGCTGAGCTCGGGAACGATTGCCGATCCGAGTCAGACGGACGAGACTTTCGTGATAACGGAGTCTAGGAGCTCGGAGACCGAGCCACGACAGACGGAAGAGTCGGATCCGACGACGACACCGCCGAGCGCTATACCATCAACTATACCGACGGAGGAAAGGACGACACCGTCCACAGATATTACCGAGGGAACGACTGCCGATCCGGACACAACTTCGACGACTACGATCTTAAGTTATCGTGTACGCTTTTTTGTACAGGGCAAGGAGATCCATTCCGTTCACGTAACACAGGGATCCTCCGTTTTGCCGCCGCTGGCCCCGAAAATTCCCGGCAGAGTTTTTATTGCCTGGACCAATGAGTCGCGTCTTAGGCACGTAACCCAGGATCTGGATGTGCAAGCGATTTACAACTATGTGCAGATAAAGGTAACGGTGCGGACTCAGATTACAACCCATGTTACCACAAGCTATGAAGAACATGAATTTCTGATCGATTACGGTTCCGATTTTCTGCCGCCCAAGGAATTGGAGACTCCGCCCTTTGGGATGATGTTTACCGCCTGGCGCGGCAACCAAAGCAAGCTGATTAGTGATACCGTTATTACCGCCGAATATAAACAGGATCCCAAGGCAATTGCCATCGTATTGCCGAACGGTCAAAAGATTTTGGGCTATCCGGATCCCGACTTATCCGGTGATTTTCTGGCGTTGCTGAATTATCGCCGTCTCGAGCGGGGATTGGACGTCCTGGAGACTGCGGAAATTCAACGAAAGGCGGCTCTGACCCGTGCTCTGGAACTCAGTGTAAATTTTTCGCATATTCGTCCCGACGGCGACAGCTATTGGACAGCCTATGATTTAAAGACGGCCAGCAGCATGTCGGAGAATATTCTCTACGGCACGGATGATCCTGAAGCAGCTTTCGAGTATTGGAATAATCTAACCGGTCATCGTGAAAATATGTTCGGTTCCTACGACAGTACGATTGTTGCAGTGGTTCGCTGTGAAAAATACCATTATTGGGTTCAGGGCTTCTTTTCCGACTAAATAATGCTATAATGTGTTGTGATGCGACAAACGGGCTGCCCGACAGGTAGCGCTGAATTATAAATGGCAGATAGAAAGAGGTTTGACAAGTGGCAGTTGTAACGACTAAGGAAATGTTCAAAAAAGCATACGATGGCGGATACGCGATCGGAGCATTCAATGTGAATAATATGGAGATCATTCAGGGAATTACGGAGGCGGCCGCCGAGCTGAATTCGCCGCTGATCCTGCAAATTTCCAAAGGCGCGCGCAAATACGCCAAGCATACATATCTTATGAAGCTGATTGAGGCTGCAGTTATCGAGACAGATCTGCCGATCGCGATTCATCTCGATCACGGTGACTCGTTTGAATTGTGCAAGCAGTGCGTCGACGGTGGTTTTTCCTCCGTTATGATCGACGGCTCTCATCTTCCTTTTGAAGAGAATATCGTTCTGACCAGGCGGGTGGTTGAATACGCTCATTCCAAAGGTGTGGTTGTCGAAGGGGAACTCGGTCGTCTGGAGGGAATCGAAGAGCATGTCTCCGTCAGTGCGGAAGACGCGTCTTATACCCAGCCCGAGCAGGTGGAAGAGTTTGTTGATCGCACCGGTGTGGACTCCTTGGCGATCGCCATCGGTACCAGCCACGGTGCCTATAAGTATAAGCCCGGTCAGACCCCGCTTCTGCGCTTTGATATTCTGGATGAGGTTGTGCGTCGTCTGCCCGGTTTCCCGATCGTTCTGCACGGTGCCAGTACGGTGCTGCCGGAGTTTGTCGAGTTGATAAATAAGTACGGCGGCAAAATGCCCGATGCCGTCGGTGTTCCGGAGGATTTGTTGCGGCGGGCGGCACAAGGTGCTGTCTGCAAAATCAATATCGATACCGACCTGCGCATGGCGATGACCGCTTCGATTCGTCAGTACTTTGCCGAAAACCCGAGCCATTTCGATCCGCGTCAGTATCTCGGTCCGGCGCGCGAAAACATCA
>JAAZJE010000019.1 GCA_012800515.1 Clostridiaceae bacterium | reverse complement strand
GCGCGCCTAATCCTTTCATTTTCGGGATGTACGTAATACGGGATATGACGGAGTAGACAATGCCGACCAATATGGAAACCAAAAGAGTAAGTTCCAAGGGGGAGCAGGTGATCTCCCAGGGTTTCATCGCACAATATGCCGCTGAGGCGACGATGCGCACCCCCGGTGTCGTCGGTATGGATGTCAGTAGCGTATCTTTGTTTAAAAATGCCCTGGGTTATGAGCATGAGGGTGCCGGGGTCAAGGTCGAAGTCGAGAAGTCGAACAATCTCCTTGAATTAACCGTCTACCCGCGGATCTATTACGGTGTGGTGGCACCGGACGTAGCTTGGGAAATCCAGCTTAACGTCAAAAGAGACGTGGAAAAATATACGGGTCTGCCGGTCGGAGCGGTAAATGTGCATATCGTCGATGTTTTGCCCATACCGTATCCCGAGCCGCCGGAATCGTCCGATTTCGCCGCCGACACTGACGAAGAAGATTTTACGGAGGAGATTGACGATGCATAACACGGGAGTTCGTGTTTTAGTGATTATCCTTACCCTGGTTACGGGAACCGTGGCGGTTTTCGGACTGATCTATTCCTTCCAGCCGGGAATGGCGGAATATGTTCCGCTCCTGTTTAAAAATCTGGCGGCCAATAGAACTGCCTTTTGGATTGTGGTTCCGCTCTTATTTGCCCTCCTGCTGACGTCGATCTTTGCTTTAGGAATCAGCGTGGATGTAGCCCGACTGCGGCGCACCAGACTGAGACAGAATGACCTTGGTGCTATTGATATCAGTGTTGCCGCAATCGAGACGGTTGCGCTCAATGCGACTATCTCGGCGCAGGCGGGGGTACGCGATGCACGAGCCTCGGTCTGGTCGGCCAAAAGTGGTAAGATCAATGTACAGTTGAGGGTTTCGCTGTATCCCGATGTAGAAATTCCTTCGGAGATGGAAAGAATTCAGGAGCGGATTCGCAAGGATATCGAGCGCTTTACCGGTATACAGGTTGACAACGTTATTGTGAAAGTTACTCACATGGAACAAATGGGGGCGAGAATAGAACGATGAAATTAAACCTGCACCGCCTGGTCGAAAAACTGGTTCGTCAAGACGCCGGAGCGATCGGCGGCACGGTGGCCTTTGTTCTGGCTCTACTGCTGGTTATTTTCGGCTTTTGGAAAACCTTGTTCATTGTGATCCTTTCTCTGGTCGGCTACTACGTCGGTGCCCGCTTCTTCAGCAACCCGGATACGTTCCGCCGTCTGCTGGATCGAATTTTTCCGCCGGGTCGCTTTCGATAGGAGTCGTATAGTTGGGTCGCATTTTAAACAGAAGAGTGGCTTTCCAGCTGTTGTTTATGCTGACGCAAAGGGAGCGGAACGACAATATGCTCCCGGCCGAGGAACTCTACGGCGAATACGATTTGTCAATTTGTCTGGAGGATGACCCCGATGATGATGTGGGTTCTTGGGAAGTGCTCGAGGGTGAAGAGTCAGAATTTCTGGAATCGGTTGATGATGAGGATCGAGCGTATATCAAAAATCTGGTTGAGCAGACCTGGAATTTGCGGGCGGCGCTCGATGCGTTTATCGAGCCTTTTCTGCGCGGCTGGTCTCTGGCGCGGCTTTCCGGTGTGGATTTAGCCAGTCTGCGTCTGGCGATATCCGGCCTGCTGCATGAGCCGGAAATTTCCGAGCGGGTGATCATAAACGAGGCGGTCAAGCAGGCCAAACGTTACGGAAATGAAGACTCACATGCCTTTGTTAACGGGGTTCTGGCCTCTGTTGCTAATCTGGATCCGGACGACTTGGTTGAACGTCTGAAAAAGGCCGGTATTCCGGATCTGTTGGCCGAACGGGCCCGCCTGTCGCTTGAGGAGAAGGCGTAAATGACGCAAAATATTTTGACCGTAACGGAAGTAAATCAATTAGCGGCAACGTTGCTTGAGCGCGATCCCGTATTACGCAATCTGCAGGTAAAGGGGGAATTGTCGAATGTTAAACGCTATTCCTCCGGACATATTTATTTTGCTCTGAAAGACAGTGAGGCGCAGATCAGTTGCGTTATGTTCCGCGGTCAGGCCGCGCGTCTTACCTTTGAACCCAAGGACGGACAGGCGGTTGTTTTGAGCGGTCGTGCGACTATTTACGTACGCGACGGACGCTTCCAGTTGTATGCGGACAGCATGCAACTGGAGGGGCAAGGTGATTTATTCGCCGCCTACTTGGCTCTGAAGGCCGAGTTGGAGGCTAAGGGCTGGTTTGATCCGAAACTGAAACGCCTTTTGCCGTTGCTGCCCGGGCGGGTCGGTGTCGTTACTTCTCCTTCCGGAGCCGTTATTCGCGATATTATCAATGTAGCCGGACGCCGTTTTCCCAATTTTAATTTGTTGCTGGTCCCGGTTCAGGTTCAGGGGGAGTTGGCGGCCGGGCAGATTGCCGCCGCTATTGATTACTTGAATGCGGATAACTCCGTCGACGTGATCATTGTCGGTCGCGGCGGCGGTTCGATTGAGGATCTCTGGTGTTTTAACGATATTCGCGTGGCGACGTCTATACGCCAGTCTCATATACCGGTTGTTTCGGCGGTGGGACACGAGACTGATTTCACGATTGCGGATTTTGTGGCCGATGTTCGTGCTCCCACACCCTCCGCGGCGGCGGAGCTGGTCTGGCCTCAGGCCGATCAACTGATCGAAAATATCGAGGAGAGCCGCCGTCATTTGCGGCGTCTCTTGACCGCCCGAACGGATTACGCTCATCTGTATCTTTCGCGCGCCAAAGGGCGTCTGGAGGCGGTCAGTCCCGCTCGGCGACTGGAACAGCAACGCCAGACGATTGACCAATATTTATTGCGCCTGACCGGCGATATCAAGAGACGCTCGGCCGAAACCCGGGTGTGGCTTGATAGTCTGAATCAGCGTATGAAGCAGGCTTTCGAGCGCAGGCACACTGTCGGACGGGCGGCTTTTCAGGAAAGCAATGCCCGCCTGCGTGCGTTGAATCCTTTGTCGGTTTTGCAGCGCGGCTACAGTATCGTCACGAATGCCGAAGGAGATTTGCTGACCACGGTGGAGCGGGTCAGGGAGCGGCAGAAGGTGACCGTCGTATTGAGTGACGGCAGGTTGGGATGTGAGGTCAATACCGTCGAACCGGATCGGCGAGCGGTGAGTATTTAACCCTCTGTCGGGGTGCGGCCCGCACCGGGGATAGAAGATAAAACAGAAGAAAATACATGAAGGGTATCGGGTGATAAAATGAATTTTGAACAAATGCGATTTGACGATTTACAAGCGGACAATTTGCGGAGCGCGGTTGCCGATCCCGAAGTTGCAGATACGGTCGCAGACGAAGCCGCAAGTATTCCGGCGGAGATGAGTTTTGAGGAGGCGCTGGCGGAACTGGATCAGGTGGTACGCCGTCTCGAAGCCGGTGAGATCGGCATCGAAAAGTCATTGGAACTGTACAGCAAGGGCAATGAGCTTGCCAACTTCTGTGCTCGGAAATTGGATGAAATCGAACATCGCATCGCTCGTTTGACGCGCCAGGGCGATCAAATGGTCGAATTGCCGTTTGACGCGGAATAGCTTAAACGCAGAGGAGAAGGCCTTGAAGGATAATTCCCGGTCCTTTCGGCAGGACTATGATTGCTATTTGCGCTGTGTCGAGGATGATTTGGCACAGCTGATTAATGGACTCGATGTACGGGTGTTTTTTACCGGCAAGGAGACCACGGAAGAGGCTCGGACAGCGACATTGCCGGAGGTGATGGCCTATGCGCTGATGTCGGGCGGCAAGCGGGTTCGCCCCGTTCTCAGTCTGGCAACGGCAGCCTCTTTTAACCCGGATCAGGCTTTGTCGGCGGCGGTGAGGCGCTTGGCGACAGCGGTCGAATGTATTCATACTTATTCTCTGATTCATGATGATCTGCCGTGCATGGACGACGATATGTTGCGGCGCGGCTTGCCGTCGGTGCATGCCCTTTTCGGCGAAGCCGCGGCTGTTCTGGCCGGGGACGCGCTGTTGAATCTGGCGTTTGAATTATTGTTTGAAGCGGTCGCGCTTGAAACTCCGGAGGAGAAACGGGCCGATGCGGATCTGCGTCGGAAGGCGCAGTCTAATCGTCTGCGGGCGGCCCGCACCGTTGCGGCGGCGGCCGGCGCAAGCGGAATGATCCGCGGGCAGTGGCTGGACATGGCCCTGGCCGAACGCAGTGATACCCCCGGCTTTGCCGAAGTTAAAGAGATGGCCGCGCTGAAGACCGGGTGCCTCTTTACCGCCGCGATTTTGTCGATGGGACAGTTGCTGGGGATTGCGGAGTCCGCGTTGGTATCATTAGAAGCCATGGCGGTTTCTTTGGGTCTGATTTTTCAGTTGCGCGACGATATTTTGGATGTAACCGCCGAACAGGAAGAACTGGGCAAGACGATCGGCAAGGATGCAGCGCAGGGAAAGGCGACCTTTGTCACGGTGGAAGGTCTGGAAAAGGCGGAGGAGCGTCTGCGGATTGAGCAGGAGCGCGTCCGTGAACGTATTGCCGAATTGACCGCGGGCGGTTTTGCCGGGGAATTCTGGCTTGGATTGCTTGAGTGGCTCGGTCGACGCGAGATGTGACGATGGAACTTTTGGCCGATTATCCTCTGATTGCCAAGTACAGCGGCAGCGATGTGCATGAGCGCCTGAGCGGAGCGGATGTACTCGAACTGCCGGCTTTGGCGGCGGAGTTGCGACGGCTGATCATAAGTGTCGTGAGTAAAAACGGCGGCCATCTGGCGAGCAATTTAGGCGTGGTCGAACTGACTATATATCTGTTGCGTATTTTCGATCCGCGTCACGACAGGATTATTTGGGATGTCGGACATCAAAGTTATGCCTATAAAATATTGACCGGCCGTGCCGAAAATTTTTTTGATTTGCGGCAGGACGGTGGGATATCCGGCTTTCCGCGCCGGGAAGAGAGTCCCTGCGACGCATTTAATACCGGACACAGCAGCACCTCACTCTCCGCGGCGCTGGGTATGGCACGGGCCTTCAAATTGCGCAAAGAGGCGCGCAGCGTGGTTGCCGTCATCGGCGACGGAGCCCTGAGCGGCGGTATGGCGATGGAAGCCATGAATGATATGGGCGACGATGACGATGTAATTATTATTGTCAACGACAATCAGATGAGTATTTCGCCGAATGTCGGGCGTATTGCGCGGGATTTTGCCAGCATCCGGGTCAATCCGTACTATGTAGGACTAAAGCCGCGCATCGAGGCCTTTGTCACGCGTATTCCCCTGATCGGCCGCGCTTTGGCAAACGGGCTACGCCGCATCAAATCCTACTTCCGCCATCTGACTCAGCCGCGCAATTGTATTTTCGAAGGTTGGGGTCTGCGTTATTACGGACCGATTGACGGCCATGACGCCCGCCAGCTGGAGCGTTATTTGAGCGCGATGCGGAACTTGCACGGTCCGCGTGTATTGCAGATTTTTACCCAAAAGGGACGCGGTTACGCGCCTGCCGAGGAGGAGCCGGAGAATTTCCACGGGGTGGCGCCCTTTGTGGTCGAGCCGCTTCGCGATATGCGGCGGGCGAGCGGGAATAACGGCAACGGCGAGACGACACGAGTCACTTGGGCGGATGTCGTATCGGACTGTCTCCTGGAGCAGGGCGAGTCCGATGAGCGCGTCTGTGTCATCACTGCCGCGATGAGTAGCGGAACCGGAACGTTTGAATTTGGACGCCGCTATCCGGAGCGTTTCTTCGACGTGGGGATTGCCGAGCAACATGCCGTTACTTTTGCCGCCGGTCTGGCGACGACGGGTTTGAAACCGATCGTGGCTATTTATGCAACTTTTATGCAACGGGCATATGATCAACTGGTTCATGATTGTTGTCTGCAAAACTTGCCCGTTACCTTTTTAATCAGCCATGCCGGTCTGGTCGGCGGTGACGGCGAAACGCACCAGGGAGTTTTGGCTTTGCCGATGTTATTGCCCCTGCCGAATCTGCAGGTTCTGCAGCCGCAGTCCGCCGCGGCGCTGAAAGAGCAGTTGGAATATGCGTTGAATCATCGTCAAGGACCCACGGCGCTGATCTATCCCAAAGGTGTCGTCGATAACCCGATTTCCGTCCTGAATTTTCCGAACGCCCCGAGCGGTGCCGTTCCCGCCGTAGCGCCGCGTCTGTTGCGTGCCGGCTCCGACATGGCGATTCTATCGTCCGGCAATAGTCTCAAGACCGCCCTGCGGGCGGCCGAGCGGATTTCACGTTCCGAAACGCAGGCGGCGGAAATTGCCGTGATAGATTTGCAATACCTCAATTCTCCGGATCTCAACGGACTGATCCCGATACTGGCAAAATATCCGCGTCTGGCTACGCTTGAGGAGGGAATGCTGGCCGGCGGCATGGGACATTACGTGACGGAATGTCTGAGAAAGGCCGGTCTGAGTACCCCGGTATTAAATCTCGGCCTAAAAGAGTATCCGCGGGGAATTTTTTCCGTGGATCGGGTACTGCGGCATAATCGCCTGGACACGGATGGGGTCGCGGCGGAAATAACGCAATGGTTACACCGATAAATTTGTGTTACAATTTGTATAATTATACATTTTGAGGATCACGAATGTCGAAAAAGATCGGGCTTTATGCCAATACAGACCGGGATGCCGGATTGTACCGGACTCGCCAAGTTATAGATATTCTGCGGGATCTCGGAGCGGTGCCGCTTGTCGATCCGACCAAGCAGTCGACGGAGGTGCTGAGCCTGCCGGGGATTACTCACGGGTCTTATACGGATTGCTCCGTTCTGATCAGTCTGGGTGGCGATGGAACCTTTCTTTCCGCCGTGCACTGTGCGCAGGAGGGGCAGGTCCCGGTTATCGGGATAAATCTCGGCAGCATCGGCTTCCTGACGGAAATCGAACCGGATCAGATCGAATGGGCTCTGCCTGCTCTGGTTAACGGTGATTATAAAATCAAAGAACGCATGCAGCTCGACGTGCGTTGCTACCATGAGGACGGTAGCGAGTTTTTTGCGGCGCTGGCGATCAACGATGCCGTACTTAGCCGCGGTGCCGTACCGCATATTATTCCGATTTTATTGTGGATTGACGGCGAGAAGGTCGAAACCATACCTTCGGACGGAGTTATAGTTTCGACGGCGACCGGTTCGACCGGCTATGCGATGGCGGCGGGCGGGCCTATTATCGATCCGACGCTTCAATTGATGCTTATTACGCCGATTTGTCCGCATACTCTGCATAATCGCAGTAGCATTATTGCTCCGCATAGCAAAATTCGTCTGACCATCGGCGATCATCAGCATACGTCTCATTTGTCGGTGGACGGGCGGAAGACTGTTGCCGTCCGTCGCACAGACACGGTGTGCATAAATCGGGCCGAAAATGCGGCACGGTTTATCTGTTTGGTTGATCGCAATTTCTTTAAACGTGTACCTGACAAGATAAGAGGACGAGGAAGGGAAGCATGAAACTATCAAAGGGAGAACGCCAGGCAATAATTCTGCGTCTGATTCGCGAAAAGCCTATTGAAACGCAGGAGGAACTGGTCGATTGCCTTAATGAGCTGGGGCATAGAGTTACCCAGGCAACGGTGTCACGGGATATTCGCGAGTTGGGTATTGTCAAATCCACCGGCGGCGGCCGCAATATATACATGACAATGAGTAGCGGCCGTAAAAGCAATACGGATCGGTTGTTCCGAGTTTTTGCCCAGGCGGTGATTTCACATAGAACAGCGGCGAATTTAGTTGTGATCAAAACTTTGCCGGGTATGGCGCAGGCCGGTGCTTCGGCCTTGGATGCGATGGACATGCCGCATATTGTCGGAACTCTGGCCGGCGACGATACTATTTTTATTGCTACTCCGTCGAATGAATCCGCCGAATACCTGAACAACATGATCCCGGATCTTTCCCTGGGCGGCGATGTGGAGGGGTAGCCGGGAAATATGTTGCGCAGTCTGCAAATCGAACACTTGGCTCTGCTGGATCAGGCGGAACTGAAGCCCGGTTCCGGATTGACCGTGCTGAGCGGGGAGACCGGCGCGGGTAAATCTCTGCTCATCGGAGCGATTGAAGCAATCACCGGCTATCGTACCGATAAGAATATGATTCGCAGCGGGCATGACATGGCCTCGGTTGAGGCGGAATTTGCTCTGAACGAAGACAATCTCGAATTTTTGCCGGATGAGGCGCGTGAATTCATAGAAGAAAGTGATATTGAGGAAGCAGCGGACGGAAAATGCCGCTATATTCTGCTTCTGTCCCGGGAAATTTATGACAACGGACGAACCCGCTCGCGTATAAACGGTCGTCAGGTTCCGTTGAGTTTGCTGCGAAAAGTCGGTTCATACTTGGCGGATATACACGGCCAACGCGAGAACCAGTTGCTTTTTGATCCTCGTACCCATCGACAACTATTGGACCGCTATGGCGGTGAAGGATTGGCGGCGGTTGCGGCCGAATATCGCACGGCCTGGAATCGGCGCAATGAGATTAATGCTGAACAAGCGTGCTATCTGGCACCCGGGTTGGATCGTGAATTGGAAATCGAGCGTCTGAAGACAGAGATAGAGGTGTTGCACCGTCTGAATCTGAAAGAGGATGAGGACCGCAAGCTCCTGACCAAAAAACGTCAGCTCATGGACATCGGTCGAATGATCGAGGCGCTCCAGGCGGCACATTCCGCATTGAGCGGTAACGAAGCCGATATTGCCGGTGCGATCGAACTCATGGGCGTCGCTCTCAGCTCGCTCGAGGAAGCGGCCGAATTTATCGAGCGTGCCGTTCCTTTGCAGAAATCTCTGCAAACCGCCTATGAAGCGGCACAGGAAGTCGCAGTAGAAGTGGCGCGCACTTTGGACCGTATCGAAATCTCCTCCGACGCGCTCGAACGTATCGATGCGCGGCTCAATGAAATCGCCGTGGCCAAACGTCGCCACGGAGGTTCAATAGAATCAATTTTGGCTCATCTTACCGGCTTGGAGGACGAATTGGAACGTCTAGACAACGCAGCCTGGTGGCTGGCCAAGCTGGACGTGCAACTGGAGGAAATAACCGCCGAGCTCGAGACTTTGGCCGGGAAGCTGTCCCGGGCGAGATCCGTTGCCGGGCAGAAACTGTGCCGTGAAATCGGGCAGGAATTGACCGATCTAGGCATGAAGGGAGCACGTTTTGAGATTCATCAGACACAGCGACCCTTCGCCGCAGCGACGGAGGAAGGCACGGACGAAATTGAATTCCTGTTTTCGGCCAATGTCGGCGAAGAAGTTAGGCCCCTGGCGCAAATTGCTTCCGGCGGCGAAGCGGCGCGCATTATGCTGGCAATTAAGGTGGTCATTGCCCGGATTGATCGTCTGCCCCTGTTGATCTTTGATGAGGTTGATGCCGGAATCAGCGGCCATACTGCTAATATGGTCGCGAATAAATTACAAACCTTGGCCAATTGGGCACAGGTAATTTGTGTTACTCACTCAGCGGCGATTGCCGCCACGGCGGACACGCATTTTCTGGTCGAAAAACGCCGAGCGGGTGACCGCACAATCACGGAAGTGCGGGAATTATCGTCGGACGAACGAGTGCATGAGGTGGCGAGACTTCTGTCTGGACGCATTGCTGACAAGCAGGCTCTGGCACTGGCCGAAACCTTGATTGATCAGTCGCGACGGGTATAATTTTCTTCCAAAAAGTTGTGTAGATTTCGCAAGTCCGCGGGCAAAGGCTCGCGGATTACTATATGTTCACCCGTGAAAGGGTGAAAGAATTTCAGCTCCGCGGCATGGAGAGCTTGGCGTGAGACGATGTATTGCAAGACGTTGCGGCGCGATTTGCGGTCGGTGTAGAGCGTCTCGCCGACCAGCGGCCAACCGACTGCCCGACAGTGGACACGAATCTGATGGGTACGGCCGCTGAGGAGTCGGCAGGCGAGCAGAGTGACGAGCCCGTCGCTGTCATCCGGAGCGGAGTCGGTCCGCCAGGATCGCAGTCGGCGCCAGGCGGTACGCGCCGGTTGACCGTCCGGGTCCGTCATCCGCTCAATGAGGCTACCCGGGCGTCGGGCTATGGGCAAATCAATGATCCCGCTGCCCTCAGCGGAGTGCGGACCACCGTAAACAAAGGTCAGATAGAGGCGGTGAATGGAGGGGATGACGGCGGCGAGACGGGAATGGGCATAGGCATTTTTCGCGAGCAGTACCAGGCCGCTGGTATCGCGATCCAGACGTGATACCGGTCGTAGATCGGCCTCCGGCCAGAGTGTGGTCAGAGCGGGTCGGTTCGGATCGCTGTCCGGATGGGTCAACAGACCGGCGGGTTTTGCACAGACCATCAGCCACTCATCCTGCCAGAGAATTGGAGCCTCGGTCTGCGAGGGGAAGTGGTATTCGATATCCGGTTCATCTGGGAAAGCGAACTCCAGCAAATCATCGGCGTAAACCTGATCAATAAGTCGAGCCGGTTGCCCGTTGAGTAGCAGTATGCCGCCGTAGCGCAAGCGTTTTAGGAGTCGAGAGGAAATTCCGGCGCGGCGGCGCAGAATTTGCGCTATATTACGCCCGGCGTCCTTGGTTTTGATATCGATTTGTAATCTCATGCACTTAACCTGCATGTTATAATAACCTCCGGAAAGAGTTATTGTAAATGAGCGGCGGCTTCCCGGCGATATATTTGCTTGCCCGGGCGGCCGTTAAGGAGTTTATTGGATGCAAAACAGAGTTAAATCTGTAGTCGGTCTGAATAATACCCAAAGGCGTCGGATCGTTGCCCTGGGTATATTCGTTATCCTGTTGGCCGCAATGTTTGCTTTCCGTCCCTATATCAATAACGCCGCCGCCTTCGAAGAAAAACTCGTTTACGGGGTTTTGGCTTCCGCGGGCGAAACCATCGAGGTTCGCCGCACGGACACCATGAATTTTCGGATTCGTTCCGAGCCCAATACCACCTCGACCACTCTGGGCTATACGACTCAGGGACAGCGTTTTACGGTTTTGGCGACGGTGATCGGCCAGCAGGTCGGAGACCGCGGCGACAAGTGGTACAACATAACTTTCCAAAACAAGTCGGCCTATATTTTTGCCGACGTCAATTTGTTACCGATCGTCCGTCTCGTACCGATCGCCGATGGAGAAGAATACAGCGATGACGTACTGAGCTTCCCGGAGGATTACCGTCAACCCCTGGCGATTCTCAAGGCCCGCTATCCGGAGTGGACTTTTGAGCGGGTGGACATAATTCCGGATTGGAATACGGTGCTGTACCATGAATTGAATCCGGAAAACCGCAACCTGGTTTCCTACATAGACGGCAATTATCATCTGGTCAAGCACACCAAGGTCTACGATTCGCCGCACTGGATGGCGGCCAGCGAGGCGACCGTGCGCTACTATATCGACCCGCGCAATTTTCTGACCGAAGAGAAGATTTTTCGTTTTGAAGATATCGGTATTCTTAACGGAGCCCAAACACTTCAGGGCGTTGAATATATCATGCGGACCAACAATGCCCTGCTCGCCTTGGCTCCCTATATCATCCAGGCGGCTACCGAAACAAATATAAGCGCTTATATGATTGCCTCACGAATTCGTCAGGAGGTCGGAGTATGGCCGCACAGCCTGTCAAACTCGGCTCGCGGCGGTATTGATCCGAATTGGCCGCCGCTTTTTCCGACCAGTGACAGTCTCTCATTTATGACCGCCGAAGAGCAACTGGAGGAAATAACCAGGTATCAGGCCACGCTGGAGGAGGGTGAGGAATTACCGGAGCCGCTGGCCGAGGCTTTGGCTAATTTGCAATTGGATCCACCCGTCCCGATCCCGGAGCCGGAGGAGCGATACTATAATCTGTACAATCTCGGTGTCGGTTCCAGCGATGTTCCCGGACTGGTTCGTCTGCACGCGGCAATTTACGCCCGTGACGGCGGTTCACGTATGACGGATGAGCAGAAAGAATACTTCCTTTTCCCCTGGACGAGCTATGAGCGTGCCACGATCGGCGGCGCACGCATACTGCGCCAAAACTATATCGACCGCTATGGCCAAGATACGATGTATTTTCAGAAGTTCAACGTACGGGGTGAGAGACCGGCCTACTGGCACCAGTATATGCAGAATATCCAGGCCCCTGATACTGAAGCCGCACGATACTACACTTCGTACAAAAACAGTAATACGCACTCGGGTCATATAAACTTTAAAATTCCGGTATATCCGGGTCGCCCGGCTAAGCCGCAACCCTATCCGACACCTACACCTACGCCGACGCCGACACCTTCACCGACGCCGACTCCCACGCCTAAGGTGACTCCGACTCCGAAACCGACTCTGACGCCGACTCCGACCTCCGCGACGGATTCCACCTCAACGTCGGACCCGGCAGAAGAGGGTACGCCTACGTCGACGATACCGACAAATCCGGCGGTTACCCCTACTCAAAAAGCAACGCCTACTCCGAAGCCCACGTCGCGCCCGACAGCTACGCCGACTCCGACGCCGAAACCGACCCCGACACCTACGCCGACCCCGAAGCCGCATCGTCCGGGAGATATCAATAATGACGGCAGGGTCAATTTGACGGATTGGCTGATTGTTAAGGAACATCTGCTAAGAATACAAGTGATTGATCCACTTGCGAACAAGTTGGCTTTTGACGCCGCCGACGTGAATCACGATGGTAGAATAAACCTCACGGATTGGTTGATGATCAAAGAGCATTTATTGCGAATCACAGAATTGTCGCAGTAAGGAGAATCACCGATGTTTGCTGACTTGTTTATCTCACAAAATAAAAGGGTACACATGGTGGTAGTTCTTCTTGTTCTTCTGTTTACATTAAGCGTGACACCTCTTTCCGCTATGGAGGGACCGCCGGGCACTCTGTATTTGAAGGGTGAAAAATCCGTTTATGAAGGAGAAACCCTGTCCCTTGACCTGGTATTAAATACACCGATAGACATAACTTCGTTCAGTGTAATTCTGCGTTTTCCGGAGCGATCTTTTGTTGAGCCGGAGGCCGTTATGGAGAATGGTTCGACTAAACATACGTTGACACATCGAGGTGAAGGTGAGATAGAAATAACGTATAGAGCGGGGGATGCTGCTCCGATAATTAAGGCCGGGCAGTCGGTGCTTTTGCGTTTGGAATTTAAAGCGTTAAATAAGGGTGAAGGCAATATATATTACACATATGCTGACTTTCGCGGAGAAATTCCCCTGGATATCCGGTCCGAGGCGCCTACTTGGTCAAATGTATATTCCGTTCGGGCTGCGACCCAGGCTCCGACATTGACCACACCTTTTGACTCCTCCGGTAGTACGGAAACTTCTGCCGATTCTACAAGTGACGGCACATCGGAAAGTGTACCGTCCGATACCGAAACGTTGCCCTCCGAATCGGAGATTTCAACCTCAACTATAATTGAGAAGACCATTGTGACCGATACTGAGGGTCAAACAACTGTCGATACGGAAAAATCAATGACCGGGACTCCGGACATAAGCGAAGAAAAGAAAAAAACAGCTTCAAATATAAACTCTGTATTGCTTATTATAGTGGTGGTTTTGATACTGATTCTTGGCGTATTAGTCTATATGAACTATCGTCGGCAGAAAGATGACAAGAGTATCGATACTAAAAGGAGATGATAATGTTGACTAATAATTTTGGTTCGGCAGTCGCCGGGAATAAAAAGAAGCGCAGAAGGCACGCGCTTCTGTGTCTTTTTTCCGTACTGCTTATGGCGGCTCTGGTGATCGTAGATTGCTTCAATCCTTTTCAAAGCCCTATTTACGCTCAGGGGGAGAAGGCGAATCTTGGTATAAAGATTGCCAAAGCTCCCGACTATTCATACTTAAACCAGAGTTTCAGCGTAGAAATATATGCGTATGTGGAAGTTTTAAATCCGGCAAATGTGACTGTTGGAGGAATGAGATTCTCTGCGACTTTTTCCGGTGCAAAGGAGATTACTAAGATTGGTGCGGATAGCCCCGGCGGCGTAAATGATGTGACTGTCGACGGCACAACCATGAGAGTTACGGCAGAATTGCGAAGTGGGGCCGATTTGAATGGAACGTACACTTTCCGGATAGGAATAAAATATCCGTCTTCAGCCGGAACATATTCCTTTGTACTCTTTGATAAAAATGATCTTGACGATTGCGTAACTGTACGCAGAGAAGGTGAGTCTTTTGAAATTCAATGGGTCAAAACCAACGGACCTGATGCAATCGTAATCTCGGAGAGCGATATAACCGCGCCTACCACTGCCGAACCTACACCAACGCCGGAGCCAACACCGGAACCAACGCCGGAACCAACGCCGGAACCAACGCCGGAGCCAACGCCGGAACCAACGCCGGAACCAACACCGGAACCAACGCCGGAACCAACGCCGGAACCAACGCCGGAGCCAACGCCGGAACCAACGCCGGAGCCAACGCCGACACCGACGCCCGAGCCGACACCGACGCCGACTCCGCCCCCGCCGTATACCCTTACAGATTCCGATTACGGGGTGACCGTGGTTGTTCCCGGCGATGCTTTCACGGCCCGTCCCCAACTTACGGTTGAGGCCGAAGAAGTCAAAATTCACGGTGCCGTTACCGAGGCGTATTCGGTGCGATTCATGCTCAACGGGGCGGAAGTGAAGCCGACCCAGCCGCTCCGCTACAGTATAGCCCTGAGCGAGTTGCAAGCCTCCGATCTGGAGCTTATGTACCGCAGTACGGACGGCAGTATGATGGCGCAACCTTTTCTTGTCGTCACCGAGGATACGGTCAGCTTTGAGACGGACAAAATCGGGACATGGGTGTTTATCCAGCGCAATGTAGAAACTACCGAGAGTGAAACTATGGAGGAAACGACCGAGACGGAACCCTCGGAAAGTGAAACGATCCCGTCAACGAGTGAGACGGAACCGTCAATTAGCGAGACGGATGTGCCGACGGAGACCACTTCCAGGCTTGAGGGTATTGCCGGCGATAGCGCAACCTATACCTGGTTGCGTGTCATTATCGGTGTGCTGATATTGGGGATCATCGCCTCACTTACAATGTTGCTTTGGCCATTTATAAAGAACCGTTGGCCCAGAAAACGGCGGAGACGCTAGGATGAAAACATCGGAAATTAATCCCACCACCCAACAGGACAAAGTTTTGCGTGCCGGACTATTCGGTCCGGAGATTATCCGGGAGACCATCATTCCGGCTCTGGCTACCATATTGCTCGGCCTGGGCGACATATTGGTACGTCTGCTCTTTAAGCCGGAAGTTTTGCTTCAATCTCCGCACCCGGTTCTCTATTGGCCGGGAGTACTGTTCGGTACCGTCCTGGCCGGAGGAGTCCTTTTCTTTTATGCTGTACGTCGACTGAAAGTGGCTGAACCGCAGCATACGGGCAAGGAAGATTCACCTGTCGCCCCGCATATTTCCGTTTCTGCCGAACAGCGCCGTGAATTGACCGGCTTTGCCTGGTTGCGTTGGCTGGCTTCCGCCGGCGGCTATATCTTCACACATTTCTTGGTGACCGATTTGGCTCCGGATCTCAAGCTGTCACCCGTGATTTTTATCGCCTTGCTGACTATTGCCATAGTTCTCGGCAACTATTTGCTGAGCGCGCTGACCTGGCACTTTACGTTGTATCTGGTTTTCGGTTTGCTGACGACCATCGTAAATCTAGTGGTTTTCCGACTCAGCGACGAGCTTTTCAATAAAAATGACATCGTCTGCTTTGCTCCATGGGTCCTGCCGCAGACAATCTCCTTCATTGCCGCCGTCCTCTTTGCTTATGTGACGAACCGGATCTTTGTTTTCCGCAGCAAAGGCCCGATTCTTCCCGAGATTCTGAAATTTTTTGCGGCGCGTCTGGGCTGCAGTTTGCTCTTTGAGTACGGCGGACTCTATGTCCTGGTCGACCTGTTAGGTATGGCTTCCTTCCCGGCAAAGATAATAGTGGCGATCCTGGTCATTCTGGCGAACTATGTTCTCAGTAAATTGGTAATCTTTGTCGGAAAGAAGGCGGATCGCTGATGGGCGATGATGTAAATTATCAGCAAAATGAGGTCAGTCCCTATTCGGGATACGACATCTCCTACGAAAAATTCAGCCGGTTCGGTACCCGTTTGGGTCTGGAACGGATGGAAGTTCTTTTGGCTGCGCTCGGCAATCCGCAGGACAATTTGAAGTATTGTCACATTGCGGGAACCAACGGCAAGGGTTCTGCATCGGCAACATTAACTTCGATTCTGGCCGCGGCAAATTTCCGGGTCGGTCTCTATACCTCCCCCTTTGTGGAAAGATTCGGCGAGCGGATTCGCATTCTTTCCGGCCGGGAATCGGTGTTGCGATGGCGGCGGGAGCCTTCAATCGGCGAAATAATCCCGGATGATTTTAATGTAGCCCTGGCAAGGGTTAAGAGCGCGCTGACCGAAAATGAAATAACTGCGGAAGCCAGTCCGACGATGTTCGAAGTTTTGACGACCATCGCATTTCTCCAATTCAATAAATATGCCTGTGACTATGTTGTGCTGGAAACCGGTCTGGGCGGACGCCTCGATTCAACCAATATTATCAAGCAGCCGGAAGTCGTAGTGATCACGGCGCTGGGCTATGATCATTGCGAGCGCCTGGGTCATACCATGGCGGAGATCGCGCATGAGAAGGCGGGAATTTTTCGGCCGGGGGTTCCGATTGTCGCCCTTGATCCGCGCCATGTTTATTCTGTCGATGCAACCGAAGGAGCCTCGGCCTATAATCAATTGCTTACCGAAGCCGCAGCTAAAAAAGCGGATATATTTTTTGTCGATCCGACTTGTTTGCAAGTCGGTACCGCTGATTTCGCAGGACAAAGTTACTGCTTTGCGAACCTTCCCCTCGGGTTTGAGGATTATCTATTGAATAGAGGAGCTACTGATACTTGGCTTGAGGCATTGCGAACGCATGTTTTCCGTACGCCTATGCTCGGGCAATATCAGATCGGCAACACGGCGCTGGCCGTGCTGGCCGCCTTTATTGCATATCCCGAATTGACACAATCCGCGAAAGGGTTGGATACCATTGATGTCGGAATGGGAGCGACATTCTGGCCCTGCCGTTGCGAGATGCTGATCCCACCGCTTGGCGGCTCCGCTGACAGCGGAGTACCGTCCGTTCTGCCGGAACCGCTGATAATAGTTGACGGCGCACACAATACCCAGGGCTCCGCCGCCTTCCGCGCCTCTTTGGCCGCGTTGCAGAAACATCTGCCGGATGACCGGAAGCGCCTTACGGTTCTCTGGGGATTTCTGGCGGATAAGCCTTGGCAGGAGATCGTCCGCGAAACTCTGGCGGATCCTTCCTTGGAGTATTATACTTTTGTTTGTACCGAGCCTTTGAGTCCGCGCGCTCTGCCTGCCGAACGGCTGGCTGAATTCATTCAGACCGAAATGACCAAGTTGCCGCGTCACCGCCGTGTTCCGGTACATATTCATACAGAGGTCGATTCGGCAATTAATGCGGCATGGCGGGAAAATTCCCGAAACGGCGGCTGGATCGCCGTCTGGGGCTCACTTTATTTGGTTGGAGAAGTAAGCAAAAAGTGCCGAAACCGGGTAAAATGGGCGGGGAGACCTTAGACAATGAATTGGCAACGTGAAACTAAACGCTTTAACCTTCTCGATCCGGACGAGTATGTGCCGTCCTGCAGTCTGCTTCCGGAGGCGCGTGAACAGGCGTATAGTTCCGTTGAGACGGAACTCGAAGCGGAAGAGTTTATGATCGGCGTGCCGATTACGGACGAGGCGAATGTGGAAGCAGGGGAGAGTTCGGAGTCTGTCGCCGACTTGCCGTCGGAAGACGAGGATGATCTGAGTTATACGCGAATTTTATTCGGTGCGCCGCGCAGGGATCCGTTGCTTTTTACTTTAAACGGCGAATTTCGTCGTCGCGCAATCGAGCGCTATAACAATTCGGTGGAACGTATCCGTAGCGGTAGCGAGGATATAGCGACAATCGCTCTGCGCCGTCTGGCTGTGCAATATCCGGATTTTGTGGAGGCAAATCTGCTCAGCATTGTTATGCAGATGTTGGGCGGGAGTACGGCCATAGCGCGTCAACATATACACTCTTTGCAAAAGTATGAGATCGGAGAAGAAAATCTCAGAGAAATCTTTGAGAACTATGCCAAGGAAGTGGAGGCGACCTGGCAGTGGCAAATCTCGGCGAAGCCCGATATGTCGCCTACCTCCGGGCAGGAGAGGATCGAAGGGCAGCTCGCCGTAGATAATTATCCGCAACGTTACGGTATGCCGGTGGTGGAACGCGGCCGCAACAAGCCTTCCTTGTTGATGCGCCTGCATCCCAGATATATCAAAATGCGTTATAAGAAATGGCGCGATCGGCGCAATCTAAAAATGGACGGAGATTAACGACGGTCGATAATATCGGCAAGTCGTTCGCTCAGCCGTCCGGTCAGAGGCATGAGCCACACCGTATTGAAATAAATATGCCAGAGCTGCAGCGCGGTCAGCGCGACCATGAGCCAGCCGAGGAGTTGCCTGATCACGACGACCGCGGTCATGGCCGTCTCGTATATGCTGAGGTTAATGTCACGGAAATTGCTTGACATAACGGTGCGGAAAAGTTGCCGGTGAATAATATCGCCGCTCAGCAACAGAACCGATAGGACGAGTCCGTTGACAAAGGCGTGCGCCGCCGCCATCCTGACCATCGAACTCTCACGTTCAAAGACCAGAATCAGCAGAGGAACCAGCGCCGCCAGAAAATAGAAAGAGTTCAGCCAGGCGGCAATTGCCCCAACAATGAAGGACAAAGCCGCCGGTATACGGGCATCGAGTCCGATCGGGCGGCTGAGTTGGGGTGAGTATGTGCGGCAACGAAAACGTTTCACGATTAAACTCCTATCCCGATTATGTGTATGGTGCACCCAAGAGGATTCGAACCTCTGACCTGCCGCTTAGGAGGCGGCCGCTCTATCCTACTGAGCTATGAGTGCGTTCATCGGGTGAGGCCACGGCCGTACCCGAGCAGAACAGATAATAGCAAATTATTCGCGCGGCGTTAAGTCGGCGGCGATGTCCAACAGACGGTTTGCCGCCTCGTCTTTGCTCATAAGCGGAAGGGTTCCGACCCCGCCGTCGGTCAGAATTGTCAGGCGATTCGTGTCAACCCCGAAGCCGCTGCCGGGCTCGGTCAGGCTGTTGGCGGCAATCAGGTCGCAGTTTTTTGACTCTAACTTCGCCCGCGCATTTTCGAGAAGATTTTCCGTCTCCATGGCAAATCCGCAGAGAACCTGCCCCGGACGACGGTGTTCGCCCAACCACTTTAAAATATCCCGGGTCGGAGCCAGTGACAATTCAAGTAGATCCGTGTCATGCTTCTTAAGCTTTTGCTCGGCCGTGTGAGCCGGCGTGAAGTCGGCAACCGCCGCAGCCATCACAATGATATCGTGGTCGGCATATTCAGTCTGGCAGGCGGAAAACATTTCGGCGGCCGTAGTAACGGGAATGAGCTTCATATGTGGAGGAATATACAAGTCGGAGGGACCCATAATCAGAGTGACTTCGGCACCGCGACAGGCGGCGGCAAAGGCGACGGCGAGTCCCATTTTGCCGCTCGAGTGGTTGGTGATATAGCGAACCGGGTCGATCGGTTCACGGGTCGGACCGGCCGTGACCAGAATTTTGCGCCCGACCAGATCTTTCTCCGTCAGGGAATAAATGAGCTCCGTATAAAGCTGCTCCGGTTCGGCCATTTTCCCCGTACCGATGTCGCCGCAGGCCAGATATCCCGAACCGGGCTCGATAATTCTCCAGCCGTCCCGACGCAAGGTTTCCAGGTTGCGCTGCGTATTGGCCTGTTGATACATGACCGTGTTCATTCCCGGAGCGATCAGGCGCGGGCAGGACATGGCCAAAGCGGAATCGGTCAGCATATTGTCGGCGAGTCCGAGAGCGAGCTTGGCGATGGTATTGGCGGAGCCGGGTGCCAACAAAAATACGTCGGCGCGCTTGGCCATGGCGATATGCTCTATTTCTACTCGTCCGTCATGTCCGTCCCGGCTGCGGTCAAATACATCGACCAGCACACTGTGTCCGGTCAGGGCTTCAAATGTGGCCGGATGAACGAATTTCGTCGCGGTGGGAGTCATTACGACGTAAACATCGTAGTCCTCCTTCACCAGCTTTGAGACCAGGGAACAGGTCTTATACGCGGCAATACTGCCGCTGATGCCGATAACTATGGTGGCTTTCTTCGCTTTCATGACGCTCCGCACCTCTATATCGTAAATTATGTGTTAAAATTATACCATTATCTCGGCCGCCTGAAATATAATGTTGCCGAGTGGGCGCTGTATCCTTCAGACGGAACAGCAGCGGGAGGTTAATATGTCTGAGCGTAAACGTCTGCGTGACAATATCCTTTTGGCGCTTTTTGCGGCCATCGTTGTACTTCTGTCCTTTACACCGATCGGTTTTATCGATTTGCCTTTCATTAAGGCAACGATTATTCATGTTCCGGTTATATTGGTGTCGATTTTGTTGGGTTGGCGGCGCGGTGCCGTGGTCGGCTTTGTCTTCGGCCTGACCAGCCTGATTCGTAATACGATCGGACCCAGCGCGCTGTCCTTTGCTTTTTCGCCTTTCATACCGGTATACGGGCGCGACACGGGCAGCCTGTGGTCGCTACTGATTACTTTTTTCCCGCGAATCATGATCGGAATCACCCCGGCTCTGGTTTACGGCATTTACACATACTGGCTAAAACACCGCGGCGCTTCCGCCCGGAAGGGACTTAAGGTAGCATTGCAACTGATTACCTTAACCGTAGCCGGTCTGGTCGGATCCATGACCAATACTATATTAGTCATGGGGTTGATTTATCTGATTTTCGGGGCGCAATTGGCGGCGCTGAATAATGTGCCCCCGGATCTGGCAATACAGATCGTTTTGGGTGTCGTAACCGGAAACGGCTTGATGGAGGCGGTGGTTGCGATGGTGATTACCGCGGGTGTGGGGGCCCCGTTATTGATGTATTTACAGCAGAGGAGAAAATAAGATGCTTTTGGCTATCGACGTAGGCAATACACATGTAGTTATAGGTCTTATGGAGGATGACGCGGTGCTCGGCTCCGGCCGCTTTCACACGGATCGGGATTATACCGAGGAAGAGTACGGCATGCTCATCGACAGCTACTTGCGACGACATAAGTATGATCCGGAACAGGTTCAAGGGGCAATTCTCTCCTCGGTTGTGCCGCAACTGACGCCGGTCTTTACGCGTGCCATTGGCATGGTTTGTGACTGCCTACCGATGGTGATCGGTCCGGGCATAAAGACCGGACTGGATATTCGCATTGACAATCCGGCGCAATTGGGCAGCGATCTCGTTGTCAATGCCGTGGCGGCAATCGCCAAGTACCCGCTGCCGATAATTATATTTGACATGGGTACCGCCACGACGGCTTCGGTCATCGACGAGCAGGGGCATTATCGTGGCGGCATGATTATTCCCGGTCTCCGCCTGTCGGTAAATGCGCTCTCGGCTCGAGCTGCCCAATTGCCCTTAAATATCGGTCTGGAAGCGCCGGAACAGGTGATCGGAACCAATACGATTGCCAGCATGCGCTCCGGGGCGCTCTACGGCCATGCGGCGGCTTTGGACGGTATTATCGACCGAATAGCCGAGGAGCTGGGCTTCCCGGTCGAGGCGGTCACGGTGATCGGCACCGGCGGGCTGATGCAGGCGGTTTATCCGCTTTGTCGGCGCGAGATAATTTTTGAGCCGGAGCTGATGCTATATGGTCTGGCTCAGATTTACCGCAAGAACTTACGTGGCTGATCATGATAGATATTGAGATGTTCAAAAGCTTTCTCCTGCGTTCCGAGCGACTCCTGTTACGTCCGTTTAAGAAGAGCGACACTCCCGAGCTTTTGCCGCTGTTTTCCGATGTGGAGCGGATGGATTTGTATCTGCCGCGTCCGCAACTCTACATGGATGCCGAATCCCTGGCCCGTCATCTGCGCGGCTGGCAGGACGGCTCCGAACATTTTCTCTTTTCGTGCGAGCTGCTCGCTACGGGAGAGTTGGCGGCCCTGCTCAATTTAGATGGTTTCGATACGGATAATCACCAGACCGAGATAGGCTTTGCGCTGACGGAGAAAAAGTTTGCGGGTAAGGGTCTCGCTACAGAAGCGCTGCAATCTATGCTAGAATACCTATTCGAAGAGATTGGCCTGCATCGCTGTTGGTGCCGGGTCATGGAGCACAATGCTCCGTCTCTGGCTCTGGTAAAGCGATTGGGCTTTCAACTTGAAGGCAGGCAGCGCGAACATATTTATCGGGCTGGGGAATATAATGATCTGCTGCTTTTCGGAATTTTGGCTGAAGAGTGGCGGAAAAGAGGATAGAAAATTTGCGTCGTTGCAAGTGGAAAGAAATTATCACAATTAGCGGACTGCGAAGCTTTCGCCGATTTTTCGTACGAGCTCTGCTTAGCCTGTTTTTGGTTTGTGTGTTGCTGCTTCAAGGTTGTGACGGTATCTTTACCGATCGGGGGGCGGATAACGGCTTTAAGGTTTTATCCGATTCCACCGAGGAGCCCGAGACTCGGCCTTCGGGAGAAGGAGATCCGAAGTCGCCCGGTCGCCGTGAGCAGATGCTGGCAAATTATCGGCTCAATCTGGATCCCGAAGCCACGCCGGTGTTTATTACCGAGGTAATGTCAAAAAACCAGGCGATTTTGCGAGTTGAAAATCTGTCACCGGACTGGATTGAACTGTACAATTCCGGATCCGAGCCGGTCAATATCTCCGGATACCGCCTGATTCCCAATCTGCGCGAGGATCGTGCCTGGACAGTTCCCGAAGGTATCGTTTTAGAAGCGGGTGAAGTTCTGCTGGTTTTAGCGGCCGGACGCAGTGAAAAAGAAGCGGTTCAGGCCGCCACTAAAGAATTTGAACGTCTGTCCGGCGTACGTTGTCTGGTTGCCGATTTTGCGCTCAGTGCCGACGGCGAAACAATAATTTTGGTGACCGCTCGGGCACAAATTGCCGCCGTACTCGAACTGCCGGCTTTGCCGGCGAATATATCATTTGGTCTGAGCTCCGAGCCTGTCGCGGGGCTGCTCGAACAGAAAATATATCCCCGCTTCAGCGGTACGGAACCGGATGCCCCGGCCGATGCGGATCAGCATCCGGGTACTGCTTTTGTCTATTACAGTGCGCCGAATCCCGGCGACTTCCGCCTACCTGTGAAATTCTATGCGACGAGCGCCGAGGCTGCCGCCGCAATTTACGATGATCTGTTGGGCGGAGTGGTAATTAACGAGTATATGAGCCGAAATCGGCGCTTTGCCGATCCGCACGGTCGCTTCAGCGATTGGGTGGAGCTGTACAACAGCGGCTCGGAAACGGTGGATCTAACCGGATACGGCTTTTCGGATCGTGCATCGAATCTGAATCGCTATGTATTTCCGGAATTGAAAGTCGAGCCGGGCGAATATGTCCTCCTTTGGTTGACAGGGGCAAAAAGCGACGGTGAAAATCCCGAAGAGGAGGATCCGCAACCTGTGGAGCCGAATTCGCCGCCGGAGACGGGGCGCTATCTGGAGGTTCCCTTTGCTCTGGGTGCTAAAGACGAGGAGCTTATTATCAGTGATCCGACCGGGAGGATATTGCTGCGTTATCCGATTGAGCATATGGCGCGCGACATTTCACGGGGCAGGCGGGCGGATCAGTCGGACAGTCAGGTGTATTTCTACCAGCCGACCCCGGGGCGGCCGAATTCGGAGTATTTCAGTCCGACGCGACCGGACACGGCGGCCATTCTGCAATTGCCCCTGCCGCGTTTGAGCGAGGTCAGCGGTCTGGACGGTGAGTATGTCCGTAGAGCGCCGAACACAAAGCGCGATTGGATCGAACTGTATAATCCGACCGATCGGGATTTCACCCTGGACGGTTTCTACCTGACGGACAGCCGTAATAAGATTTATCGCGAGTCGCTGGCCGGGAAGGTCATTCCCGCCGAAGGGTATCTGGTAGTTTTCCCGGAGAATTTCGGGATCGCCGCTAGCGGCGAGACTATTTATCTGATACGCGATTTGGCGGATGAACCGCCGTCTTTCACTAAGGATATCCTACCGGAATGGGAAGCCGTCGACAGTCTGAATACGGGCAAATTGCGTAACAGAGTGACGGTTGGGCGTTCCTTGGACGGCAGAGAGGGAGTATGGCTCCAAACCAGTCCGGGTCAGGCCAACGATCCGGAGAAATTGCTTCGCCCGGCGCTGTGGCGTCCGGTGATTTCCGTTAAGCAGACGGTAGACGGCGTCGAAGAGGTCTCCGATAATGTTTATTTCACGGATCAGGTGACGGTGGAGATAACGCTTGATAGGCGCGATCCGGGCTACAGCTCGGCGGGCGGGAGTAAGGCGGAGATCCGCTATACGACCGACGGGTCACAACCTACGACGGACTCGCTGCTCTATAGTGAACCGTTGACCGTGGATCGTAGTGTGGTAGTTCGGGCAATCAGCGTCCATCCCGAAGCACTGCCGAGTGAGACGGTGGCGCGAACTCTTCTCAAGGAGGCGCGTCATGATTTGCCGATTATGGCGCTCTCGACCGATGCGGACAACATGTACGGTCCCAATGGCATATGGACGCAGTTTGAGCAGTATATCGAGCATCCGATTCAATGCGAGTATTATACGGTGGACGGGAAGCGGGCGACGAGTTTTCTAGCCGGGGCCAGTTTGCACGGCTCTTTCAGTCGCAAGGAAATCCAGAAACAGCTGGAACTGAATTTACGTCCCTTTTACGGCGACGAATATGTCACCTATCCTTTTTTTCCCGACAATCCTCACAATGAAGTGGATACTTTCAATCGTCTGATTTTACGGCAGTCAGGGCAAGACTGGAAGTACAGTAAGTTGCGTGACGGACTGTTGACGCGAATTTTGCGCGGCTATATTAATTGCGACTATATGGATATCTCATTTTGTGTGGTATATCTCAACGGTGAATATATGGGTCTGTACGAAGTGAGGGAGAATCTGGATCGCCATTATGTCGCCGCGCATCACGGAGCTGATCCGGATAATGTAGATCTTCTCAAGGGCAATCGCACTGTTCTGGTGGGAAGTGCGGAAGACTATAATGACCTGACTCAATATATAAGAACGCATGATTTGGCTGATGATGCACATTATGCAGCAGTCATCGCGCGGATGGACCATATAAGCTTGATTGACTGGATGATCAGCATAATTTTTACGGGCAATTTCGACAGCGGGAACAAGAAGTTCTGGCGCGAGCGGACGGAGGGAAGCAAATACAGAATGATGCTATTTGATTTGGACTGGGCTCTATTTCCGTCGACCGCGCACTACAATCTGTTGGCGAATTTGCTTAGTCCGAACGGACACGGATCGGGAAGTATTTTTGATACCTCTATGATGCGGGGACTGATGAGAAATCAGTCGTTCCGTGCGGACTTTCTCCGCCGCTTTGTCGAGTTGTTCAATACGGCGTTACGACCGGAACGTCTGGAGACGCTGTTTCAGCAGGCTAAGGCGGAGATCATCAGCGAAATGC
>JAAZJE010000018.1 GCA_012800515.1 Clostridiaceae bacterium | reverse complement strand
TTGTAGACTGAGGCCGAAGCCGGCGATTCCCCCTCCCTGTCGAAGCTGATTGTTCGCCAAAAATAACGGCAAAAACACCGAAAAACCATTGTTAGAGCATCCGACTTAAGTCCCTATCGGCATATTTACAACTATTGCGACTACGTCAGCTTCGCCAACAGTCCACGGCGGGACACAACCTGCAAAGTTGCCGAAAACAACGCCGACAAAGCCCTGTTCAGTGCCGGGTAGCGGAGGTGAACATCGCAACTATAATACAACGGCACCTGTCGGGAACATCCCCGGCAGGTGCCGTTTTAACGCTTTTTTAACGCTATTAGTGATAAATTGGCACGTAGTGCCAATCCCAATTAAACATTCTGTATCGCATACCCAAAGGGAAACACTCAAGGAGGCTAACAACATGCACAATATAACGAAGCAAAACTGCCCCCGACACTCCAGCAACGGCAAAACCAAACAGATTAGCGGTTTCCAACGGGGACTGTCACTGTTTTTACTCGCAATTACCTTCCTGCATCCGATCCTGTCGTTGATCGGATGTAACCTGGTAGGAGAGGTTTATTCCTATTTGCCAAATCGCACCTATTCTTTGGGCGAGAAAGATCCGGCGAAACCGGAGACTTTGGAAGAATTACTCCACAGTCGTATTCTCGATGCGGAAATATTGTTGAGCAATCCGAAGATAGCCGAAGAACTGCTCGCAGTCGAGGACATCAAGGAGATCCTCGATTCGCGGATGGCTTTGAATGCTCTGCGCGAATTAATGGAGCAGTTGCAGGCTATGGAAACGGAGCAGGAGGACGAGCAGTCGGCGATCGATGCTTTGCCGTTACTCGGTAAGGACGAAGACCCTGAATTGCCGGAGATAACGCCGACGCCGATTCCGACGCCGAAACCCACTCCGACATCGGCGGCCACACCGACCCCGAAACCCACTGCGGAGCCGAAACCTACCGCGACCCCAAAACCCACCGCGAAACCCACCGCTACTGCGAAACCTACTGACAAACCGAGTCCGACACCGGCAACTTCGCCGACGCCTAAGCCCACTCCGAAGACCACCGCGACGCCGAAACCTACTGCGACCCCGAAACCCACCGCGACACCGGCAACTTCGCCGACGCCTAAGCCCACTCCGAAGCCCATCGCGACACCAAAACCCACTCCTACACCGACGCCTCCGTCCCCGCCTCCGACTCCGACCCCGACGCCGAAGCCGGATCCCAATGAGAATGCCAAAAATATACTGGCCGAACGGATCAAGCGGATCATTGCCTTAAGAAAACATCTGGGGAAGTTGCTTGCTCCGCCAGGCGATAAACTTCTCGAGATCTTAGAGCCGATGTTGAATACCAAAGGTCTGTGGCAGACGAATGAGCAGGTGATTTTGCACATGATCCCCGAATGCGATTGGCTGCCGGCGGACGGCTATCGTTTGGAACGCATAATCGATGGCAAGACGACGCTGATCGGGAAGAACTTGGCGTCCAGCTCTTCACACTTGGAAGGTGACGACTCTGATGAAAACAGTTCGCTGTACAAGGCGGCAAATCTGAGCAAGGAGAAATTGACTACTCTGGGTATGAGCGCGGAGCAGTTCCGCAAAACCGTGTACAGAGGATATGCCGAAAAACCGCATGTTGTCAGCGGTAAAAAGGATTTTGAGGAGCAGAAAAAGGATCAGTACGTCATTCCCGACGGAATCGACGCACGCGTCCCGGAGACCGACATCATAAACACACAGCCGATCACTGTTATGGGACGCCAGCCCAACGGTAGACACGAACAGTCGGCGATCCGTGCCTTTGCGCGGAAAGCATATAGCGTCAATCCGTCGACAAAACCCATGGGTGTGGACGATATCGGCGAGCCGCTGACCGGGGAAGAGGATACGCTGACGGAGGAGCAGAAGAGACGTCAAGTCGCCGAAGAAGTTTTGGCCGCGCGGCAGCAAATAATCAACAAAAGCGTGACGGACAGCGATTTTGCCGAGAAAAACGGATTTCTGGTGCGCGACGACATAAAAGCGCTGAAATTGGCGCCCGGAACGGAGATTCTGTACCGGTTTACTCTCTCGAACGGAGTGGTGAAAACCATGTCGCTCACGACCGGTAAGCCGATCGACTTATCGCGCCCCGAGAAGCTCGAAGGCTTCGGGGTGGACGGTCTGGTTAGCCTGCGCTGGCAGGAAACCACAAACGAGGACGAATTGAAAATTATCAGCGGCTACCATGTCGAGCGGCGTCTGGACGGCGAGAAAGAATTCACCCGCGTCAGCGAGGTGCCCGTAGTTATCAGCAGTATGCTGGATGAAACGGAGATCCTTTTCCAGTCGCCGGTATTTTTTGAAGACCCAGTCGATGACGGTCGCACGGCGACTTATCGCGTCTATTCGATAGATATTTTCGGTCGTCAGAGCGAATATTCCGCGGAGCTTAAAATAAAGGTTGAGAAGATAACTCCGCCGAACGGACCGTCGATCTCCAACCCGCTGCTCTCCGATTATGCGGGTCAAACCCCGGCGGAAGCGGATGTGACTTGGCAGGCTCTGCAATACGGAATTCAGCATAACCCCGGACAGCGCGGCGTGGCGTTGCCCATCTTTGCGGCGACCTCGGACACGGTGCGTCTGACGATTTATCGCTCCAAGTCGGTCGGCGCGCGTCCTTTCGGCACCCCGGAGCCTCTGGCCAATATAAAATTCACTAAGATAATTACCCCGACTCCGACCCTGCCGCCCGGTGTCGAGCCGACGCCGCCGCCAGAATCGCCGCCATACATTGTGAATTTCCCCGCGACTTACAACTTCGTCAAGCTCAACGGTGCCAACCACGCGGTGAAAAAAGTCGAGGACTCGGTTGCTCCGGATGTGGTTTATTTCGACACGCAGTTGGAGCTTGGATGCACTTACAAGTATTGGGTCTCGGCCTGGGATAAGTGGAATAACGAGAGCACCTGGTCGCAATCCGTGACCCAGGAGATTCCGACCGACGCGGAACCGAAAGCGCCGGATAAGCTGGTTATAGGCATGAAGGGGCGCTCCCTGCCCGATCTCTCCGGAGAGGCGCCCGGCATTATGACCGATGCCGTGATTTTCAGCAGTGCTCGGGACTTGTTGAGCGCATATCCCGCCCGTCAGACCGAATATGATACGGCGATAGTCGATCAGGCCGACAAGGCGGGAATAGCCCTGGGGTCATTCCTTTACGACGGACGGGTCACCCCTCCGGTTGTGGATTTCAAAAAGTACGATAACTTGCCGGAGGATAGGTATATCCATCTCCTGGTCGCGGTTCGCGGCGAAGATGTTTTCAACAACGGCAGTGCGCGCATCAAATGGCATGCCTATCAGGGCGACGGTCTGGCCGGCTATGACGTCTATCAGGCGCGATTCAATGCTAAAAATCTGGACAAACTACAGACGCAGAGTCGGGTTGAGCTGTCGAAGATGGGTCTGT
>JAAZJE010000017.1 GCA_012800515.1 Clostridiaceae bacterium | reverse complement strand
GCGGCATTATCGGCTGATTTGGCCGACAGCGAGTCGACCGCGGCATTATCTGCGAATTTGGCCGACAGCGAATCGGTCGCGATGCCGTCGACAAGTACGGCGCCTCCGATCCTGATTATTTCGGCGGTGGCGCTTTTGCAGCGTCTGCCGACACCGGAGGAGTACCGTGCCGCTTCTCCGACCTTTGCGGTCGGGGATTATTGTGATCCGACGGAATTGGCGGTGCGACTGACCGATATGGGCTATCGGCGGGCGGATCTGGCCGAGGTGCCGGGGCAGTTTGCCCGGCGTGGCGAAATTATCGATATTGTCCGACCGGACGGAGTCGGAATCAGAATCAGTCTCTTTGACGTCGAGATCGATCAGCTCAAATTTTTCTCCCCGGACGATCAGCGTTCGCGGGAAAATTGCCCGCGGGCAGTTATACCGCCGGCTTCGGAAGTGTGTATAAAAGCGGCGGATCGGGCGGATTTAGTGGAACGAATTCGGACGGCGGCGCAGGAGTCGTTGTTACGCCGGCGGCGGGAGCAGACTCAGGCGAAGCTGATGGAAAAGCTCGAGGGGCAACTGAACCGGGATCTGGGCGCGATCGCCGAGGGGAGTTGGAATGCCTCGCCGGATCGCTGGCTGGCGCTGATTAATTCGGGAAGTCTGCTGGATTATCTGGCGGAAGCACCGGTGTTGACCTTTGTCGATGAACCCGCCGAAGTCGAGCGGCGTCTGTTGGCGGCGTATGCCGGCTGGCGGGAGCAGGTGACCGTGCTGTTGGAGCAGGGCCTGACCTTCCCGACGGCGGCGGAGAGTCAGTTGAATCCTTTGGATATGTGGGCGGCGTGGCAGCGTGAGGCGGGGTTGTTGGCGATTTCGACATTGGGCGGCGGGGCGAATTTGTTGCCCGGGGCGCGGGAGTTTCGTGTCTACGGACGCGAGGCGGAACGCTATGTATCGCGTATCAGTGAGTTGCCGCATGATATCGCGCGGCGTGACGAACGGGCGGAATTGACCGTGCTGACGGCGACGACGCCGACTCAACGCGAAAACTTGCGCGTGTTACTAGATGGCGAAGGTGTGCGGACGGGCTATGCCTGGCTGGGCCTGCCGCTGAATCAGGGTTTTGAGTATCCGGCGGCCGGACTTACCGTTCTCGGTCTGGCGGATATTTTCGGACGCGAGCAACGCGGGCGACGGACGCGAAAGCGTAGAGGTGGTGCCGCCGTGGAGACCGAGCGCATCCGCCTCTTCAGTGATCTGAAGCCGGGCGATTATGTGGTGCATGATGAGCACGGCATCGGGCAGTTTCAGGGTATTGTCAATAAGGCGGCCGGCGGGGCGCGACGCGACTATTTGCAAATCAGCTACGCGAAAGGCGATCAGCTGTTTATCGCGATGGACGATCTGCAGAGCGTGCAGAAATATATCGGCGCGGGGGAAAAAGCTCCGGCCCTGTCGCGGCTGGGCGGACAGAATTGGCAGCGGCTGAAGGAACGGGCCCGCGATTCGGTGCGGCATTTGGCGACGGATCTGGTCGAGCTGTATGCGCGTCGGGCGCGGATCAAGGGCTATCGTTTCCCGCCCGAGCGGACCTGGCAGGCGGAATTCGACGAGCGTTTCCCGTATCAGGAGACGGAAGATCAGCTGCGTTGCGTCGAGGAGATTTTTGACGATATGGAGTCGGACCGGGTGATGGATCGCCTGTTATGCGGCGATGTCGGCTTCGGCAAGACCGAGGTCGCTTTCCGGGCGATTTTTAAGTGCATCGTTGAGGGCAAACAGGCTGCTTTCTTAGCGCCGACCACAGTACTGGTGCAACAGCACTATAATACTTTTCTGGAACGGGCCGCGGATTTCCCGTTGCGGGCGGAGCAGATGAGCCGTTTTGTGGCGCCGACCGATCAGCGGCGGATACTGCGCGATTTGGCGGCCGGCTCGGTCGATTTGGTTATCGGTACGCATCGCCTGCTGTCAAAGGATGTCAAATTCAAGGATCTCGGCCTCCTGGTCATTGACGAGGAGCAACGCTTCGGGGTCGACCATAAGGAGCGCATCAAGGAGCTTTATCCCCATGTAGACGTGCTGACGCTGACGGCGACGCCGATTCCGCGCACGCTGCATATGTCTTTGGCGGGGATTCGCGACATTAGTTTGCTGGAGGATCCGCCCGAGGAGCGCCGTCCGGTGATGACATCGGTGATGCCTTATGACGCGGAGATGGTTCGCGAAGCCATGTTGCGCGAGTTGAATCGACAGGGGCAGGTTTTCTATTTGTTCAATGACACCCGACATATTGGAAAGAAGGCGGAGGCGGTGGCGGCGGCTCTGCCGGGAGCGCGGGTGATCTCGGCGCACGGACAAATGCCGGAAGATCTGCTGGAGCAGCGAATTCAGACATTTATCGCCGGCGAGGCGGATATCCTGGTCTGCACAACTATAATCGAGTCGGGTATTGACATGCCGAATGTGAACACGATTATCGTCGAGGACGCGGATCGCTTTGGGCTGGCACAACTATATCAATTGCGCGGTCGGGTGGGGCGCTCCAGTCGCCAGGCCTGGGCCTATCTGACCTATCGTCCGGATAAGGTGCTGACCGAGGATTCCAATAAACGTCTGGCGGCGATCCGGGATTATACGGAACTGGGCGCGGGCTTCCGCGTGGCTCTGCGCGATCTGGAAGTGCGTGGGGCGGGTAATATTCTCGGCGCCGAACAGCACGGTCAGATGGAGGCGGTGGGTTACGATCTGTACTATCGGATGCTCGACGAAGAAGTCGGACTGGCCAAGAAGACCGTCGATCATGTGTTGCGCGCCGAGCGCCGGGAAGCGGCGGGCGGCTACACGGAAGTGCCGCCGGAATCGGCCGTTTTGACGGTGGCGGAACGTAAAGAACCGCTCCGCACCCTGATAAATCTGCCGCTCGACGCCTCTCTGCCGCCCGAATATATTCCCGACCCGGCTCAGCGCATCGATATGTATCGCCGCCTGGCAACCATTGAGGATAATACGACCTACGATGATGTCTGGGATGAGCTTACCGATCGCTACGGCGACCTGCCGGGTGAGGCGCAAGTGTTAGCCGACATAGCGTATGTTCAGAAGCGGGCGAGCGATTTCGGCGTGGAGCGTATCGACTCGCAAGGACAGGATCTGATTTTGCGGCTGTCCGCGGAGTTTTTCCGTACGGCTCCGGCTGACGATTTGAGGCGCGGCTCCTTCCGGGCAGACGATACCCGGACGGGCGGTACCCGGGCAGGCTGTACCCGGGCAGGCTGTACCCGGGCAGGCTGTACCCGGGCAGGCGGTGAACAAGATGTGAATTTGTCACCGATGGAGCGTCTGATGCGGCTGCTCAGTCTGCCGGGCTACGAGCGGCAACTGCAGCTCAGCGCCGGCAATGTACCGCATATTGTCTTTTGCGGCGCGGCGCAACCTCTGCGGCATTCGGCGGCGAAGCTACGGGAACTTTTCCGGACGGCCGAGCGGGCGGAAATTTGACGGAGCCGGAAACGGTTCCGGTGTAAAAGATTAAAACATTTACGGAGGATATTTTTGTGGTACGAAAGAAAATAGTGGCAACTATACTGTTGTTAGCGCTTAGTTTAAGTACATTTTGTCTACTTGCCGGTTGTAACAAAATGCCGGATAAGACACACTTACCTGACTTTTTTGGTCCGGAGTTGTACAACGCAAAGGTCAGAATTTTAGACGCAAAGTCTGCGGTTCGTTTGGTAGTTCCGTTGATAACTCGACTTCCTCTTATCGATGATGCGAAGTCTGCACCCCGCATAAATGTGGAGTATAAAAACGGCTCGGCAGTTTGTCGTCCGTGGCTGGAAAAAAGCGAATATTCAAAAGATGGGTATCAGTTCTACAATATAGTGTTAGATATAGATGCTGTTGAGCCGACAGGAATCGCAGATGTTGAAGTTGAAAATATCCACATTTCATATGCTGAACGAAGCTATATCAATGTTAAACCTCAGCGGATAGTTCTGGAAAAAGTACCTGAAAATCGATCGGATGAGGATATTGTTTTTAACGGCACTCCGCTAAAACTGCCTGCGGATATACATGTGTTTCCTCTGGAAGTGACCATAAAAAATAAAATAATATTAAAAAACATTGTGATTACTAATGATTCTTTACGTCTTGTCGAGATTGATAACGGGGTTTCCGGAGAAATACTAAAACCCGGGAATATTTCGTCAGCCATACAGCCGACAGCCAGTCATATTTTGTTGAATGCAAAGTTTGATTCTACGTGTAAGGAAAAAAGTGGGGAGCGAGATTTTACGCAATACGTCACGAGCCTTTTGATTGAGTATCAAGATGCGACCGGAAATGAGTGCTGGGCGCATCCGCCTATACTGACGACAATCTACAACCCGCTTACGCCGGACGATGAGTCAGCCGGACGATACTACGAACAGGTGGTCAAGTGCGGCAAGCTCGTTTCCGGCAATTGGGTTTCGGCAATTTTACAGGTTGCGTCCCGCCAGAGCCTGTTGGCGAAGCCGGCGTAGTCGCAATACTTACAAAATTGCCTAAAGAGGCTAGGGTAGAAGAGGCCAATTATGATTTTCCGGGGTCTTTGCCAATAATTTGGGCAAACGAACAGCTTCGACAGACTCGGAAAGTTGGTGGCTCCGATACCTGGCGCCATACCTGCAAAGTTGCCGAAAGTCCAGCCGAGGTAGGAACAACGAGGGCGTTGCCGAAAGTCCAGCTTGGCAGCAGAGGCCGGCGATGGTTTTCGGGTGCCGGGGACTGTTTTCGTCGGTTTTCGACAGTCGGTTGGAGAGTCGGTTTTCGCCGGTGCGTTGTATCCGTTTCAACGGCATTTTTTGCTGGGCGATGCGCATAAATAAATGTCGGTGAAGGGCGATATTTGAACTGCGAGGAGCTTTCCTTTATACTTTGGAGCGGTGTGTCGAAAACATTCGATATGGCATAAGCGGAAAGGGCAGATTGCATGGCAAAATATATTTTCGTGACCGGCGGAGTGGTTTCCTCTTTGGGGAAGGGCATTACCGCCGCTTCTTTGGGTAAGCTACTGAAGTCGCGCGGTTATAAGGTCGTTATGCAAAAGTTCGACCCGTATCTGAATTATGATCCGGGAACGATGAATCCCTATCAGCACGGTGAGGTTTTCGTGACCGATGACGGGGCGGAGACGGATCTGGACTTGGGGCATTACGAGCGTTTCATTGACGAAAACCTGTCACGGCGCTGCAGTGTCAGTTCGGGTCAGATTTATCAGACGGTTCTGACCAAGGAACGGCGCGGCGACTATAACGGCGGTACGGTTCAGGTTATTCCGCACATCACCAACGAAATAAAGAACCGCATCCTCCTCGCTGGAGAGAACGCCGATGTGGCGATTATCGAGGTCGGCGGCACGGTCGGCGATATCGAAGGTCAGCCCTTTATCGAAGCAATCCGTCAGATTCGCTTTGAATTGGGCCGCAGGGACTGTCTCTATATGCACGTTACTTTGGTGCCGTATTTGAGCTGGAGCGGTGAACTCAAGACAAAGCCGACTCAGCACTCGGTCAAAGAGCTACAGCAGATGGGAATTCAGCCTAATTTCATCATCT
>JAAZJE010000016.1 GCA_012800515.1 Clostridiaceae bacterium | reverse complement strand
TGAATATGCGGCGAAGAGCCGACACTTAACAAATCCTGTTTAGTTGTGGTCGACACTAGTTCTTCTCCTTTTTTCTCAGCTTTTGCAACTCCGCCTTGCCCAATCGGAAAGTTTGAACCAGATGTATTTGGGAAGGGCAAACATAGGAACAGCAACCGCATTCAATGCAATCCAACAGATGAAGTTCACGCGCCCGTTCAAACTCCCGTATACGAATATCCGCGTTCATACGCCATGGTTGCAGGCGCATCGGGCAGGCATCGGCACATTTACCGCAACGCAGGCAGGCGTATTCGTCCCGTGTGCGGTCAAAACGACTGGTCATCGCTAACAGGGCATTGGTCTGCTTTAGTACGGAATTTTTTAGGGAGTATTGGGTTACACCCATCATCGGTCCGCCCATAATCAATTTATCCGGAGGCTCCTTAAAGCCTCCGCAGAACTCAAAAACATCGGCAATCGGAGTTCCGACCGGAACCCAGACATTCTTCGGATTGCGCACACAATCGCCGTCCACGGTAACACGCCGTTTTACCAACGGCATACCTGTGGTGACGTATTCGTCGATAAATGAGATCGTATTAATACTAAGAACCAGAACTCCAACCGCTGACGGTAAACCTCCGGAAGGAACGCGTCGACCCGTCAGAGCATAAATCAGTTGCTTCTCTCCCCCTTGCGGATAGCGCGTCTTAAGAGGAATGACCGAAATTTGCGGCTCATCATTACATGCTTTAATCAGGCGATCTATTCCTATTTGCTTATTGTCCTCTACTCCGATAATGGCGCGGTCAATACCGAGAATATGCAGTACTAACTTTATGCCACGAATAACTCCGGGTGAATTTTCAATCATTTCGCGATAGTCCGAAGTTATGTAGGATTCACATTCGGCGCCGTTGATCAAAAGAAGATCGAGTTTATCTCCGGGGGGCGGCTTAAGCTTAAACCAGGTTGGAAATCCAGCACCGCCGAGACCGACCAGGCCGGAATCGCGAATCGCCTTAATAAGTTCGTCGGGGTCTCTCGTTGTGATCGGAGCGATGGCAGGATCCGGCGTTTGCAACCCATCCGATTCTATAACCATCGCCGGCATCGGTTTGCCCGTTGCATTAGGGATATTCTCCAGTCCGACAACCTTTCCGGATACGCTCGCATGAATCGGCACCGATATTGTCGCCGTACTGTCCGCCACTACCTGGCCGACAAAGACCTGGTCGCCGACTTCTACTGTCGGCTCACAAATTGCACCTATATGCTGACGTAGAGGAAGAATTACTCTCTTTGGAATGGGCATCGTCACCGATTCATGATCCGCAGTATTTTTATTCTCCTGCGGATGAATGCCGCCCTTAAAATACCACGTTTTCGGCAAAAACTCACCTCCTACAATACAGAAAATAGTCTCGACTGAGTGTACCTACCTTCGTCCCACGGCATTATAGCACTAAAGTTAAAATAAGTGTTAGAATACCAAATAGCATTACGTAAGGGGGCTAATTATGATTCCGAATGAATTTGAACCGATCACTTCCCTGTCAAAGGACAATCGTATTTACTTCATCGGCATAGCCGGAATCAGTATGGTCGGCCTTGCCGAAATAGCTTTACGCCGGGGATTCGTTATTGCGGGCTCCGATATGCATGCATCCGACCGTACCCGACGTCTGCGCGAACGGGGTTGCAAAATCTACGCTTACCATAGTAGGAACAATATCCTTGCTTTCAGACCGGATCTTGTTGTCCGTTCCGCTGCCGTTCCGGCAAACAATCCGGAAATCATTGCCGCGCAGGAGGCCGGGTTGCCTCTCATCGACCGCTCCGTCTTTTTAGGGGCCCTGACACGTCAGTATGTTAACGTCGTTAATGTCGCCGGCACACACGGCAAAACCACCACCACCGGAATGCTGGCCCATATAATGATCGAAAACCAAATCGATGCCACAATTCATTTGGGCGGCCAATTTACCGACTTCGACGGTTCGTCGGTTCATATCGGCGAAAGTAATAACCTCTTTATCTCTGAAGCCTGCGAATATAATCGCAGTTTCCTGCATTTTCGTTCCAGTGTCGCCTGTATCCTCAATATAGACCGTGACCATATGGAATGCTTTGCAGATATGGCCGACCTGCGGCAAAGCTTCGTTGATTTTGCCCGCTGCACCGATGGTGACGGCACTGTGATTTTGCCGGTCAAAGGTCTGGGCTGTGACGGATTGCGTGAAGAAATCAGCACGGCCTTTTCGAATGCCGGCCTAACCGCCCCGAGTTTCATTTCTTTCGGCAGCTTTGAGGACGGCGCCGACATAGGCTTCCGTAACTTGACCTATGATCGCGGTTATCCCGTATTCACTCTTGTCGCCGATAACCGCGAGATCGCGGAAATCCGTCTCTTAATTCCCGGCGAACATAATGTCGGAAATGCCGTTGCGGCTCTGGCCTGCGTTTGGGCTCTGAATTTGGATCTTGCTGCCGCGGCTCTGGCGATGAATACATTTAGCGGCGTGGAAGGACGCTTCACGTATGAAGGCGTTTTTTACGGAGCAAAAATTTATTCGGATTATGCCCATCATCCGAGCGCCATAACGGCCACTCTAAAGGCCGTTGAACGTCTGCCGGTCAGAAAGATACATACTGTCTGTCAACCGCTAACATATACCCGCCTGAAACTGCTTTTTGATGAATATGTCCGAGCTCTCCAAGCCTCCGAGAGTCTGTTGATCTGCGAAGTCTATACGGATCGTGAACAGTCCGATCTGGGCATGAGCTCACAGCTATTGGTTGAAGCCATAAATCAGAACGGCGGCCTAGCCGAATTTTGCACCAACTACGAAGATATAAAAAAAAGGCTGACAGCGCGCTGTCAGCCCGGTGACATTATTCTATTTCTGGGCCCGGAAGAAGTTCGTCATTATGGCCGTCTGCTTGGACTTGAGCAGCGGCGCGACGCTTAAACACCTCACCGGCAACCTCGGCGGTAACTTCCCTAACACTGACATTTTCGGCGTCCTCGGCTCTTTCTTCGGCCGTGGTATTCAGCTGATATATGATCTCGAATTCGTCGCCTTCAATGCGCTCCCGTTCCAGAAGAGTCTCGGCCAGTGCCTCAAGAGCCTTAAACTTGCGGCGTAGAATCGTCTTGACGCGCTCATAGGCCTCATCAATAATCCGCTTCACTTCCTCGTCAATGATTCCGGCAACCTCATCGCTGTAGTTTTTAACATGACCGAAATCCCGTCCAAGGAATACTTCCTCATTACTGGTAAAGACCAGATTGCCCAGACGATCGCTCATTCCGTAGCGTACGACCATATCGCGGGCAACGGAATTACATTCTTTCAAATCGGAGGCCGCTCCGGTGCTGACCTCGTTAAAATAAAGCTCCTCCGCCGCTCGACCGCCCAAGGCCGTCTCAATATTTGCCAGTAGCATCCTGCGAGTCGCGATATATGAGTCTTCATACGGCTTGTGCGCGGTATAGCCGCCGGCGGCACCGGCCGGGATGATCGAGACACGTTCGACCCGATCCGATTCGGAGACCGTACGCAAAATGATCGCATGTCCCGCTTCATGCCAAGCCGTAAGTCTGCGTTCTTTTTCGCTGATTACGCGGCTTTTCTTTTCCGGACCGATCATCACCTTGAATACGGCCTCGGTAATATCGGTGTACTGAATCTCCCGCCCGTCTCTTCTCGCAGTCAACAGCGCGGCTTCATTGAGAAGATTAGCCAAGTCGGCGCCGGTAAAGCCGGGGGTAATCCGAGCAATCTCCTTGAGATCTACATCTCTATTAATCGGCTTGTTGCGCGCATGAACTTTGAGAATAGCCTCGCGACCGGCAATATCCGGACGCATAACAACGATCGTGCGGTCAAAGCGACCGGGTCGGAGCAGAGCCGGGTCGAGAATGTCCGGTCGGTTCGTCGCCGCCATGACAATCACGTCCTCATTCGGGCCGAAACCGTCCATCTCAACCAGCAACTGGTTCAAGGTCTGCTCACGCTCGTCATGCCCACCGCCCAGGCCGGCACCGCGCTGGCGTCCGACTGCATCAATCTCATCGATAAAAATTATCGCCGGTGCTTTTTTCTTAACGGTCTCAAACATATCCCGAACGCGCGAAGCACCGACACCGACAAACATCTCCACAAAGTCTGAACCGGATAACGAAAAGAAAGGCACGCCGGCTTCGCCGGCTACCGCTCTTGCCAGAAGAGTTTTACCGGTTCCGGGAGCACCGGTCAGCAAAATGCCGCGCGGAATACGAGCTCCGAGAGCGGAATATTTTTTTGGGTTACGCAGAAAATCCACAACCTCCATCAGTTCGGCCTTTTCCTCATCCGCCCCGGCTACATCGCGGAAAGTCACCTTGTTTTGACCTGGATCCTGTAGCCGTGCCCGGCTACGTCCGAAATTGAGAGCGCTTCGACCTTCCATATTTTGCCGGCTGAAAATAAACCATATGAAAAATCCCATTCCGGCCAGCATCACTATCAGAAAGATACCGTTGATCCAAGCTCCGAAATTAACCGGCTCCACATAGTCGAAGGTAAATTTACCATCATTCGCCGCCGCGCGTAAAACCGTCAACAGATCACTCATCCAATAAGGCGAGATGGTTTTTGTAATCACCTTGATATTAGTCTGAGGAATCGGCTGCTTCAACCTGAGTTCGAGATCCATACCGCTGATTGTCGCGGTTTCCACGTTGTTATTCTCAATTTGCTTGATGAATTCCGAATAGGGATAACGATTCGCCCCCGGTGTCGCTCTCATAAAAAACGACGCTATCACAACTATGGCAACGAGAATAATCAGGTAAAATGAAGCTCCTGAAAATGGACGTCTTGTTTCGCGTTTACTCATATCTTCTCCTCACGAAGCGGCAATCTCAGTTGTCATCACCCAGCAGGCAAAGGTCAGGCAAATTGCGGAATGTATTGTTATAGTCCAAACCGTAGCCCACAACAAATTCATCCGGGATCGACATACCGCAATAGCGAATATCTACCGTAACTATTCGACGTGAGGGCTTGTCAAATGCAGCACAAACATGTATGCTTGTTGGGTTTCTGGTTGCCAAAAGTTCAATTAATTTGTTCAGCGTCAGACCGGTGTCAACAATATCTTCGACAACCAAAACATCGCAACCGCTTATATCCTGGTCGATATCCTTCAAAATCTTGACTATACCGGATGAACGCGTGCCGCTCCCATAGCTGGAAACCGACATAAAATCTACACGGAGCGGTAAGTTTATATAGCGAATCAAATCAGCCATGAAAATGAAGGCTCCCTTGAGGACACCAATCATAACCAAATTTTTGCCTGTATAGTCCTCAGTAATCTGCTTACCCAGGCGGCGGCACATCTCGTCCAACTTATCTCTGTCTATCAATATATCCCTGACTACCTTTGCCATAGTGCTCTCCTTCCCCCGCCAACCCGACGTTATATCATTTGCCAGATTAACGCATAGTTTAAAACAAAGTCATCACCTTGGCAAATTCACAGCACTCTTTCACCCGCTTCTTCACCGTAGGGTCCGAGATGTTCCTGATCGTTGGGATAAATCACAAACAAATTGCCGCAACGGATAAACTGATTATCGTCGGCCAAATCTAGTGTGCTTAATACGTTGGAAGAATAAAGTATGTTGAACATCTGATCAATCTGCATAGAACTCAGATTCTGATTGCTCCCCAGCATAACTTCATACTGACGGCGGAGAAGTTCTATTTTAATAATGTACGGTAACTTTCGCCATTCCGATACTATCCCGTATAGATAGTAGTAATCGTCCGCGGCAAAAGTCCAGTTGCCGATAGGCAGGACGATATTCATGTTGAATTTCATTCGATCTTTGCCCTTTTTGGGATAGAGACGGAAAACCTTGGGATAGTATTTATCTACCTCTGCGTCCAGATATTCGCTGACCGGCCTGGTGTTCTGTGCCAGGCGAGCAATTCGCCGAGTAATGTCACCACCGAATATATCCGCCAACAAAGGTAAAACCTCATTACGGACTCGGTTGCGACGCCAATGCGGCTGCTCATTGGTTTTGTCTTCACGCCAGCTGAATTGCAATTGTTCTATCAAAGCAGATAGTTCGGCTTTGCTTGTATTCAGTAGTGGTCTGATAAGAAAATTACGGCGCGGCTCCATGGCGATCACGCCGTCCAGACCCGAACCTCTCCCCATATTCATCAGAACGGTCTCAGCCTGATCTTCCATATGGTGACCGACCGCAATTAGAGCCTCATAACCTCTTCTCGGTAAAGGGTCTTCCTTAAAGACACCCAAATGGGGAATATACGGCTTCTCCCCAGCCTCGTCGACCAACTCGTAGAAATCGGGATAATTCAGCTGGCGATACAAGGCCTTACGGCGACGATGTCTGAGCACAGCCAATTCCAACAGTTCTTCTGCATTCAATACCCGATTACGAATCGGTGTCCGACCTTGAATCAGATTATGTCTGATATCGTCGAACCAGAAATAACGAATTTCCCGAGCCGCCGCTTCGATACCCAGTTTGCGAAATTTTGAAAAGCCCTCAACATCGGCACGGAGCAGGTAGAACGGAACTCCTAATTCCGCTGCCAAACGGCGCACCAAATCGGTATCTAAGGGAGATTCCGGTCGAAGCCGATGATCCACATGCGCAATATGCAAGCGAATCTGCCGCGGTCGAGTCAACATGTAGAGAATGAGAGTAAGTGCCACGGAATCGCATCCGCCAGAACAACCGACAATAATATGTCCGTAGGCATCATCAGCGTCCTTGTCCCGACAGGCGTGTTTTTTCAGCACAAAAGGATTGATCGGTCGAGGCCATAAATTGTTTTTTGTCATAAAGGCCTCGACATTTTCGAGGGTTTTAAAAGCCGAACCGCTTACTCTCAGATCTCTCGCCATGGCGGGGTAGTCTCTTCCTGCGTAGCGGGTACATCCTCTATCTCGGGCTGAGGCATCGACCGCAGCGGGGCTTCTTCCGACACGCGACCGGAAAGATCCGGGTCATAAAAGCGGGTATACTTCTTCTGCCACATCATTTTGACGGTCGTCGTCACGCCGGAGCGGTTTTTGGCAATAATGATCTCTGCTTCTTCTTCTTCCGGATTCGGCGCGTTCTCATCCTTTTTATAATAACCGTCCCGATAAAGGAAAATAACTGTATCGGCATCCTGTTCAATGGCGCCCGAATCCCGCAAGTCGGAGAGTATGGGACGACGGTCAACCCTGCGTTCGCAATTTCGGCTGAGTTGCGATAAGGCGAGAATCGGGACATCCAAATCACGTGCTAACAACTTCAGAGAGCGGGAAATTTCGGTAATCTCCTGCTGGCGATCACCGGAATAACGCTCATTGCCGCTCATCAGCTGTAAGTAATCGATTATCACCAGACCGAGATCGTGCTCGATCCGTAAACGGCGGCATTGGCTGGCAATATCTATAACACTTGTGCCGGAGCGGTCATCTATGAAGAGTTTCATATTGTAGTATGTCGGCAACGAATCGCCGACCCGGCGCATATCGCTATCGTCGAGCTTCCCATCACGTATCAGGTAAGAATCAATCATCGCCTGCGATGACAATAATCGGTGTCCAATCTCCTCCCTACTCATCTCCAAACTAAAGACAACAGTTGTAACGCCGAAAAGTTGAGCCGCCTGTTGAGCAACATTGAGGGCAAAGGCGGATTTCCCCATACTAGGGCGGGCAGCGAGAATATTTAACGTGCCGCGTCCCAGACCGCCTAAAACACGATCAAGGGATGCAAAGCCTGTGCGTACCCGTTTTTTTTTTGCCTTTATCACCCTTCTTTAAATCCAGAATCAAGCGATCAATAATTGCCCGGTACTGTTCCATGCTTCCACCGTCACGGGCATCTTTTATCGAATATAACTGTCCGGCTGCGTAGTCTATCAATGCATTGGCGTCCTGAGCATCTTCATAACAGCGGTAGCTCATCTCCTGAGTAACCGCAAGCAATTTGCGTAGCATAGATTTCTGACGCACAACCTCGGCATATTCTTCAATATTACCAAGAACCGGCACCTGATCCGGCAGGGATACTATGTATGCTAAGTCTCCGGCTCGCTCCAAGTTGCCATGTGAGGTCAAATAATCGCTAACCGTAATTACATCTACTTGCTTGCCGGACATCGCCAATGAAAGAGCCGCATCATAAATTAGGCGATGTGCCGGCTCATAGAAATCGTCACGGGTCAAAAGACCGAAAATCCGACTAAAATAGCGCTCCCCAGACATTATCCCTCCGAGTACCGACTGTTCGGCGCGGCTGTTATTTGGGGGAACCTTCTTCGTCAAGTCTATGTCGAAATCCGACCTCTGGTCCGCTCGTCCGGAGCGCTTACGTCGACTGTCATCTAACACCGGTATTGTCTCCTATATCGGAATTCCTGCGGCCGCTACACCGACACAATTTCAATTTGCACATCGACATTGACTTCCGTATGCAAACGAATCGTGACGGAGTAAGTTCCGACGGTTTTTATATTCTCATGTATCGTGATGTTGCGCCGATTAACCTCGTAGCCTTGTCTGTCCAATTCATCGGCTATACTTTGAGTCGTCAGTGATCCGTAGAGACGTCCACCCTCGCCGGTCTTCATCGGAATCTTCACAGTGACGCCCGTTAGCTTTTCCGCAAGTTCCTTTGCCGCAGCCAACTGTTTTGCTTCACCGGCTCGGCGTATGTTTTGGCGGCTCTGCAAATCGCGCAAATTTGCGGGAGTTGCTTCGACGGCCAATCCGCGGCGGAATAAAAAGTTGTTGGCATAACCGTCAGCCACATTTACGACCTCATCTTTAAGGCCGAGATTTTTTACATCTTCAAGCAGTATAACTTTCATCAATCTACCTCTACTCTCTGTAAGGTACAGACGCTGTACGGCGATTGTACCATAAACACGAGTACTGAAAAAGCTACGACAGAACTCACGCCCGTTGCGTCATTGAACAAAAGGCATGAGCTCCGTACTATACTTAATTATATTTTAGCCGGTAGACGCAGTCGCCGGATCGGGAATGACAATCGTCCAGCCAACTCCGACGTTATTGCTACCATCGGGGAAAAGGAGAGGATTAGCCTGACGAATTATCTGGTAATAGCGCTCACTCGCTCGGCGCGAACCGTAATAATATTTTGTAATCGCCCAAAGATTGTCGCCTCTCTTAGTAACATGATAGACCGTCTGCTCCTGCGGCCAGGCAATACCGCCAGCCTCATGAATCGTCGGGTGAATCACTACCTCGCTCGTAACAGGTGCAGTTGTAGACGCTTCCGGTACGGTAGTTTCAACGGGAGGCTCGGTTGTTTCAGTTATTTCGACCGTAGTCGATTCCATCGGTTGCTCCGTTGTGGTTGTGCTGCCATCAGTTCCGCCCGGAGTTCCCCCTCCTCTGTTAAACAGTGAATAGATGATCAGAACTATTACCGCCACCAGAACGATCCCTAGGGTATAAATAGCCATCCTATGTCCGGGGCGGCGCTCATGCGTATCGTAATCGGCGGGCGGGTCATCCTTATCATAGGAGAAATCGTACTCATCATCATCATCGTAATACCCATCAGCGGAATAGATTGAATCATCATAGGAAGTATCGTCGGCCTCCGGCTCCATGTCGGTCAGTGGTCTGTATGAGCCGGTTGCCAGATCGGGGACTGTCGACTCTGCAGGACGACGGGCCAGATCGGGAATCATCAGCTTAGGGTAATTTTCCGGTGTACCTACATGATCTACTGCCCCGGCACCAGGCGCATCAACCGCCCGGTCAGCCTCACCCACACCGCTCTCCGCTGCACGGAAAAGATCGTCGGGGTTGAAAACATAACCCGGATCAACCGGCGATTCCACAGGTAGCGGCGCCGGGAAACCGTAAGATTCCGACAAATCAGCTCCCGCCCCCATATTAGCTGAAGTTGCCTCCTCGGCACCGGCCGTGGCTTCGGCAACGGCGCGGATCATATCCTGATTGGCTCGGCCCAGGCCTCCCAGAGTGATTCCTCTCCAGCTACGTTGCGGCACCGCCATCGGCATAATATTAGCCACAGCGATTTGTACCGGAAGATCGGGAGCGCGGTTATCAAGTATTCCCAGATAGTCGTTAATTACTTCACTCTCATCAAAGGCCTCATGCGCTATCTTCAATAGATCTTTCTGCCCTATTTGACTGAACACTTTGCCACGTCCGAGAATAACCCGATCATTGGGCTTCAGGAGAAAAGTCTGAGAGTGTTTGGCAATCCGATGTCCGTCAAAAGTGTAATAGTCGATATTATCAACTGTATTATTGTGATAATCATACGGTTGAATTCTGAAATTGGATTTGGTCAAGGGATAGAGAATATCATCGCGGTACAGAAGCGCAACGCCGTCACCCATAGTCAGGGCGGAAATCCCGCCGTTTAGAACAATAAAGCCGCTGAACCACGGTTGTTCACCGGAATCGGTCGGAGCGGTGGCATCCAACGAAGTCAATTCCCAAGCCGTCTGGAACAAGTCCGGTGAATACTCATCCACTTTCTCATTAACCGCAGCACCGATCAGTATCGAAAGTCTGCGCATGAGATCGTTGGCAAGTTCAATTGTCCGAGCAAAATTCTGCTGGTATATTCTTGTTCCGTACAGTGCATAACAACTGCTGCTCTGTTCACGGTCAATCACCAACTCCGTAAATCTGTTCCGCAGATTCACGACCCGACCGTCCATATAGTAACTCTCGACAAATCCGGCAGTTGGGCTCAATTGAGAAGCAATCGCTGCCGATATACGTGTTGTTTTACTCATATTTACCTCGCAACGAAATTTTTTCGTTTCATCACATAACGCTATATTCTAAATTAAGATCCGGATACGCCGCATATCCAGAATATCGAACCAATTATAACAGTTGCATCGGGCTGTCACGTTACAGTCCTCCGACATTCTGTAACAATTTCGTAACATGCCCCTCCTCACCTACCCAAGGAGGAAAGAAGCTCCGGCGAATTGAAAATTGCCAGAACATCACCCAAGTGCAGATACATATCTGTATAATTCCGACTTGCTGATTCCGCATCAACAAAGAGATTCAACTCACTCAACTCGGTCAATAAGCGTTCGCCGAAGGCCTCTATTCTCAAATCCGGGGTCTCGGATACCCGGTTGTTGATTATGCGCTTTAAAAAAGCCTCTGAGCAGTTTAGAGCAATTGCCGTGGTCAGGTAATCCGTCTCCGTCAGCCCCGACAAAGTCGCAGACCAAAAGTCATCGGCAAACAGGAGACGGTCTCGCAGTATTAGGGCTCGAACCTTATACATATCCATATTTTTCTTGGGAACATGCGTAGAGAGTGCCAGAGCCAGAAAAACCGCCGAGGGAATCAAAAAAAGCAAGTATAACAAATTCCCGTTTAGAGCCATGAATAGTACGCTGATCAGCGCATATACGGCACTCAGTATATAGTGCGGCAAAGCATAGCGCAGGCTCAGTCCCCGGTCTTCCGCGTCGGCACTATGGGCCTCGCTCAACAGATCCTGGAAAACAGCCAGCCCTCGTCTGAATTTTATCCGTGTGGTTAAATTGGTCGCAATCGTTTTAAAGTCCGCCCATGCAAGACCGCCTCGCTCTTCCTCGTCCGTTGTACCGTCACTTGACATCACACTGTCCAACAATGTTAATAACTGAATACTGCTGGCTTTCAAGTGTTGATTTGAATCGACTTCGCCCGAAACTCCCTCGCTCCCGTTTGCCAAGAACAGACGCGATTTTTCGCTTAAAATAATTCTGTTGTGCTTAATCTTCAGCCAACCTTTGCGAATCATTGCAATTAGATTCAGTAGCATCAGGATACCGCTACTGTTTCCCATGTGATAGGCCAATACCGTGGTCTTATCACTTGCTATATCAAGCTGTAATTCTGCAGTTGAGCGATGTTCATCCTGTACCAGTTCACGGATCTGTTTCTGCCGACGCTTCCACCTTGTGAGTATCAATGCAATCAAAAGGACGGGAAAGAGAACGGCGGCGACTATGGCGATAACATCTACGGTCACACGCAAATTGGTATAGATAGCCAGTTGACGTATCTGCAGGCGAAATTTACTCACCTGCGCCTGTTGAGAGTCAATCTTTTGTGATTGCATAAATATGTTCGGAGTGCGTAAATTTGCTTCCTCATAGGTCGTTCCAAAGGAGCGCCAAGGCAAAGCGACGATAAAACTCAGATTGGAACCCTTGGGAAAACCGTCAATATCGATATTGCAACTCGTGCTGCCGGATCCACTAGAGGGGGCAGAAGTAGGTTCTGTATAATCGGCCGACGGATCAATAAGAGACCCATCCGGACGATGAAACCCGGTGTCAATGTCTACGCTCAGAGAACGTCCCAGCTTCACATTACGAACCCAGCCCAAATGCGGATTTAGCATTTGGAAATACACGCTGAGTTCATCCGATGCAATCGGATGCGGCCAAGAGACCTTTATTTGCAACGAATCATAAAATCCGGCCGAGCTACCTCCAAACAAAGTGTACTGAAAGGCCAAACCGTCTTCCCAGACATCTAAATAATGATCCAACGTTGCTTTGATTCGGTAGTGAACCCTGCTTCCGGTATCGACCGGTACCCGAAGCAGTAAATTAATCTGATTTGTACCCGTAAAGAGGGTGTAGGAGCGAGCGAGGGGCTTCCCGCTACTATCGAGAGCATTATGGACACCGGATGTCAGTGGGAGATCCTGATAAATCAACGGCTGATCCTTTTCCGTTGCCACAGCCACCTGAACACTGTCAATGATTATGGCGGCACCCTCACGATAAAAAATATCAATCGGAAATGAGAGATACTCCTGACGCGGTAAAACCAAAAGATCATACTGCAGCACTACCTGACCACTACTGAGAATATCGTAATGCACGGATGCCGTTTTCATCTCGGCATATGTGTCAACCTCCGCAGGGTCGATATTCAAAACTGCACGACTCGGACGAGCAATGAATATGCTGGCCATCAAGGACAGTATGACCAATAATATACAGAAAAACCTCGACTTAGGACTGCGCACCTGCTATACACCCGTCTTCACAAAATTGTCCGCCCAAGCATTGGGCACACTCAAGAGTAGCCGTATGAGCCATACCGCCCCTCCCGGTCTCCCGCAGGTCGACCGGCATCCGACGACCGACACTTAACATAGTGGCAACCATGCCGTCAAAAGTGACCGGGGAACGGATTCCCGCCATAGCCAAATCCGCACTGACCATCGCATTTGCGGCACCGATAACATTGCGCTGCTGACAGGGAGATTCAACCAGACCGCGAATCGGGTCACAGACCATTCCTAAAATATTCCCGAAAGCAAATGATGCCGCCTGCAATAATGTATCCGGATCTCCGCCTCGCAAATTAGCAATGCCGGCCGCCGCCATCGCAGAAGCCGTTCCTACCTCGGCCTGACAACCGGCCTCGGCACCGGAAACCGAACCGGCCAGCATCACAATATATCCGACCGCCGCTATTGTCAGCAGTGCCTCACATATATCCGTTTCGTCATAGTTATATTCATCGCGCAAAGTGGTCAGGCAGGCGGGTATCACTCCCGCCGCACCCGCAGTCGGAGCAGCCGCAATCAGACCCATCGCCGCATTCACTTCCGGCACGGCTAGAGCTGCCGCAATTAGACGTCCCCATAATGCGCCGCTGACCGGTAAATTCGCTGCGGAATAATCGCGCATTTTTGCCGCACCGCCCCCGATCAAGCCTCCCATCGTCGGTATCGGCTCAGCCAGCCCGGTGGCAACACTATTAGCCATAACCTGCCAGATCCGTCGTAACTTACGCACCGCATCCGGGAAAGAAACTTCCGTCAATTGCAACTCACGCGCCATAATAATCGCGGCTAACGAACAATTAAACCGCGTGGCTAACTCAAGCATCTGCAGGCCCGAGGTAAGGCCGCTGTTTCGGAAATATTCATTCAGTTCTACAGGAATCGCCAGACGCTTGCCCAACTCATCGGTTAGACTTTCAAGTTCCGCCGCTTCAGCCTCTGTTGCCGGTGTCGGTAATTCGGCGGCAATTTGCGGAACAATGTAAACCTCGCCGACCATAGCCACCTGCATCAGCTCGGCAGTTATGTCCCCTCCGGGGTACTGATCCACTTCAATGATTGCACAGGCCGCGCGTCCGCGCTGAGTGCGATACAGTCGCATAAAGGCTATGTTGATTCCTTTGGATGCCAGCAGACCCGTGACCCGACTCATTACTCCCGGTGAATCACGGTGTAAAACTACAAGTGTGTGATAATTTCCACTTATCTCCACCGAGAAGTCATTGAGGCGGTTTACCTCCGCAGCCCCGCCACCCAATGACGAACCCATAATCGACAGACAGCCTCCCTCTTCGGTTTCGACTCTGATACGAACCGTATTCGGATGCGGCACATGCGTTCCCGTGTCTTTCACGAAGGTTAGCTCAATTCCGCGGGATTCGGCAATTTCGATTGAGTCTCGAATCCTGATGTCGTCCGGTTCAAAGCCCAGTAGTCCCGCAACCAGTGCTCGATCCGTGCCGTGCCCTTCCAGTGTATCGGCAAAGGAGGCATAGACCGTAAACTCAGCCTTCGTAATCGGAGCACTGAGCAACTTGCTCGTGATCAAAGCAATACGCAAAGCCCCAGCTGTATGCGAACTGGAAGGTCCGATCATGCAGGGTCCGATAACCTCGAATATACTCAATGTCTGACTTTTATCTTCCATAACCTTCTTCTCTTGTCACAGTACTTTACATTCTAGGGTTTACTGGTATAATCTTCAAGCGATGAGTGACGGGCTTGTAGCTCATCTGGGAGAGCGCTGCGTTCGCAACGCAGAGGTAGAGGGTTCGAGCCCCTTCAAGTCCACCACCCAAGGCCGGCTGCGGTGACAGCCGGCCTTTACTTTTTCGCCTCTTAAAGTTTTGCCGCCGCCGCCTGATCCAACAGAATTGTCACGACCGGATGGCACTGCAGAATACTAGCCTGACAGGCGGGGTCGACCGGCCCGTTCACCATGGCGGCAACCGCATCGGCTTTTTCACTGCCGGTGGCAATCAGGACGATCTCCCGCGCCCGCATAATCGATCCCGTTCCCATGCTCAGCGCCTGTGACGGAACTTCCTCCGGATTATCAAAGAAACGCGCATTGGCATCCCGCGTGTCCGCCGTCAGATCGACCAGATGCGTATGAGCCTCAAAAACCGAACCTGGTTCATTGAAGCCGATATGTCCATTGCGACCGATTCCAAGAATCTGGAAATCTATACCGTCCAGATCGGCGATTTTTTCCTCGTATTCCCAACACTCCTCTTCGGGATTCTCCGCCAGACCGTCCGGCAAATTAACCTGTTCCGGATCCAGTTCCAAATCGGCGAACAGATTCTTCCACATGTAATAAGCGTAGCTCTGCTCGTGATCGGGCGCCAGACCGTAGTATTCGTCCAGATTGAACGTGTAGCACTGGCTGAAATCGACCAATCCGCCTCTATACATCTCAACCATTTGCCTGTAAATGCCGAGCGGCGTCGAGCCCGTGGCAAAGCCGAGAACGGAGTCGGGCTTCCTCAACACCTGTGCCGCTACCAGCAGTGCTCCGACCCGATCAATCTGAGACTGCTCTTCAAATACATGAATATTCATACATACCTCCAATATGTGTTTTAGCTACGTAAAATCGGCAAGCGTAACTCCGCTATCCCCTTCCCCGTACGGGGCAAGTCGTACATTGTTTACCCGCGGATCTTTCTGTAAAGCTTCCTGTACCGCATTGCGCAGAATACCGCTACCCTTTCCGTGTACTATGCGCAGGACAGTCAGGCCGCTCAACGCCGCCCGGTCCATGTAGCGATCCAATTCAATCAGTGCCTCTTCCACGGTCTTGCCGATCAGCATCAATTCACCGGGTAGACCGCGTTCAGCCGCTCCGCGCGCTCGGGAGCGGGATTGGCGCTGTCTACTTCGACTCGCCGAAGCAGACTCGACGGCGGAGGCTGCGGAATCACGTAGGACTGCTTTGTGGCGATAATAATCACTCAGTGCCGCAACGTCCGGCGCGGTCTGGCGAGTCGTCTGATCCGGATCCGGCAGGCGCAGATCCTCGGCGGGGACCGTTATCCGCAACCCTCCCCGGCTAAGCGTGCAATTGCCCTTATTATCCGGTTCGGAGGTCAACACACCGGTAAACCCTATTCCCGGTGCGTAATATGTCTCACCGACAATCAATTCGGACGGCTTCGCGCCGGATATATCCCGTTGCAAAGTCGCCCGGCCGATTTCGCCTTCCAGAGCATTCAATTCCTGGCCGGCGCTACGTCTGACCTGTTCGGTCAAACGCAGGGTTCCCTCGCGACTCCTATGCTCATCGTTGCGCAAGAACTTCAAGTGTTCATCCAGTTCGGAAAGGCCGCGAAGGTAGTCGCTACGAATTTTCTCCCGCTCCTGATTTAAAATCTCCCGACGGTTCTCGCGCAACTGTTCGAGTTGCGCTTCGGCCTTCGCTTGGGCGCGTCGTGCCGTCTCCTCGGCCTCTCTTGCCCTCTCTAACGCATTCTCCGACGCATAGCGTAGGCGTATTGCCTCCTGTAATACCCTCTCGGTCTCCAGTTCGGTTGTGTCCAGTAGAGTTGTGGCACGGGAGAGCACGCTCTCCGGCAGGCCCAGACGCCGCGAAATTTCGATCGCGTGACTGGTACCCGGTATGCCCATCAGCAATTTATAAGTCGGCTTAAGAGTTTCGCCGTCAAACTCACAACTGGCATTGGCATAGCCGGGGGTATTCATTACAAAGTACTTTAATTCGCTGTAATGAGTCGTCGCTATGATCGTCGCGCCGGCCGCATACCAATACTCCAAGACAGCGCGAGCCAGTGCCGCTCCTTCCCGCGGATCCGTGCCCGATCCCAATTCGTCGGCGAGAATCAGGGTAAATTGATCCGCCTCCCGGCACATATTTTCTAACTGCTTAATATGCGCGGAAAATGTCGACAGGCTCTCGGCTATACTTTGGCCGTCGCCGATTGCGACCAAAATCTTCTCAAACACGGCAATTTCGGAATGCTCGGCAGCGGGGATAAATAGCCCCGACTGCGCCATCAATGTCAAGAGACCACAAGTTTTGAGCGCCACCGTTTTACCGCCGGTATTCGGTCCGGTGATCAAAAGAGCGCGATTTTCATAGCCCAACTCGAGCGTTATCGGCACGACCGTAGCCGGATCGAGCAAAGGATGGCGCGCCGCGACCAGGCGGATTTTGCCTGCGGTATTCAACCGCGGGCGCTGGCCGTTCTGCTCCATAGCCAGGCGTGCCCGGGCAAAAATGAGATCCAGGACACTCATTGTCTTCTGATCGGAGATGATTCTGTCCGACCCTGCCGCCACGCGGCTACTCAGATCCCGTAAAATCCGTTCTGTCTCCGCCTCCTCTTCCCCCCGCAGACGACGTATCTCATTGTTCATATCCACTACGCCCATCGGCTCGATGAAGAGCGTCTGACCGCTACCGGATGTGTCATGGATTATTCCGGGAATATCCTGCTGTGCCTCTCGCCGGACCGGCACGACAAAGCGTCCGCCCCGTTGCGTAACGATGCTCTCCTGCAGAGCCGTCGGTCGGCGACGGACGAGATCGGTCATAAAATCACGCACCTTGGATTCCGTGCGGGAGATCCGGCGACGGATGGCGGCTAATTCGGAACTTGCGGCATCGCTCAGACGCTCGTCATTTTCCACGGAGCGGGAAATAATCCGTTCCAATTCCGGTAAAGGCGAAAGTGTCGCAATAATTTTATAAATTGGCTCTCGAACCGTTTCTTCGGAGCGTACTTCGGGCGGCGGCAGATAGCGATAGACTTGAGAAACCGCGCTTAAGAATCGATTTACCTGTAAAAGCTGAGCACAACTCAGACATAGTCCGGCCGCGGCATAATCCGCCGATTCCGCTACTTCCGGGAAGTTAGGCATTCCGGTAATATCTCCTTTGAATAATAGGGAAAGCGCCGCCTCGGTCTCATTAAGGAGACTGCGAATTCGCTCAATATCGGTCTCCGGAAAAAGTTGCAGGCATGCCGCCGCACCGGACTTGGAGGCCGCCTTGCGACTCAAAAGCGAAAGGATCTGATCGAATTCAAGACTCTTATACGACGTCATTCTCTTACGGAATCATCTTCTCTGTCAGGAGAAGCGGCTGACCGGGAATTCCTTATTCCTACGGCTTCGCGGAATTTGGCGGAGAGATTGTCCAGACCGGAGATGTGCTTCTCCTCCTCTGCGGTCAAATCGTTTTTATGCTTACTGCCGTTAGCCTCAACATCGGAGGGCTGGAAGTTCCGTTTCGCCCGGAGCAGGCTCAGCCCATAGCTCACAAAAGAGGCCGCCGACAACAATAGCCAGGGTAGAAAAAGCCAAGGGGTACAGTTCAATTTCTCCCGCGGCCACAGAACAAGGGCGAAAAAGACCCCGACCAAATAAAGAGTAGTGAGTTTGCCGAGCACATTAGAACTGATTACAATTTGCTTGAACCACAAAATTGAGCCGGCAACGATCATAAACATCTCGCGGACAGCAAGGATAATCAGAACCCATAATGGTATACGCCCAACCGCAAACAGGGAAACAGCGATAGAAATTTGAAAGAGTTTATCGACCAGAGGATCAAAGACCTTTCCCACATCCGTTATCTGGTTGAAGTGGCGGGCTATCCAGCCATCAAGCAGGTCGGTCAGCCAAATGGCGGCGAAGATCACCGCCGTTAACGCGGGTTGGCGATCCTCGATAATATATTTGCACATGAAAGGAGTCGCAAGCAGGCGCAACAGAGTCAGAAAATTCGGTATGGTTACCTGTTCTTTCAGCCAGGGAAAAAACTCAAATTTCGGACGTTCGCTCTCTGCCATGATTTGATCCGCTCTACAGGGCAATTATCAATGAGTCCCTAATTGCATCCATTGAAATTGTCTTGGTCATTTTCAGGCCTTCCAGCAGATCCACATCAGTTACATCACCGTTCTTATAAGCAACGATGCGGTTCAATTGCCCCGAACGGAGGATCTCCACAGCCCGAACACCCATGATGCTCGCCATCTGCCGATCTCTGGCGCTGGGGCTGCCGCCGCGCTGAAGATGACCTAAAATAGTTGCGCGAGCCGATATCCCGGTCTTCTCTTCAATTCGATAAGCGATGTCGACCGCCGAGCCCGCACCTTCGGCAGTAACGACTATGTAGTGAGTTTTGCCGCGATTGCGACACTCAAGGAGGCGCTTAATCACGTCGCGATTAAAGTCATGCGGCTGTTCGGGAATCAGTACAACCTCGGCACCGCAGGAGATTCCCACATTCAGAGCAATATATCCCGCCTCGCGGCCCATGACCTCTATCACGCTGCAACGCTCGTGACTGGAAGCCGTATCACGGAGTTTGTCGATTGCTTCCATAGCCGTATTCATCGCCGTATCATAGCCGATTGTATAGTCCGTGCAGGCCACATCATTATCAATTGTTCCGGGAATGCAGACCACCGGCATTCCCATCAGAGCAAGATCCCGAGCGCCGCGGATTGAACCGTCACCACCGATTATCACTAAGGCATCAAGATTAAAAACCTTGGCCATGGCAATTCCTTTGGCAACACCCTCGGGGGTTTTGAATGTCTCCGAACGGGCGGTCATCAGGAAGGTTCCGCCGCGCTGCAACCGCTCCGATACCGAGCGACCGTTCAGAGGTTGAATGTCGCCGCGCCACAAACCGTGGTAGCCGCGATAAATACCGTAGACATTCAATCCGTAATTCAAGGCACTTCGAACAACGGCACGAATGGCCGCGTTCATTCCGGGAGCATCACCGCCGCTGGTCAAAACTCCGATATTGCGCACCTGCACCTTATCAGAGCCGACAGGATAGGTCGGAGAAGCGGCTTCGCTTGCCCCGGTTTGAGTCGAAGTGATCTGTGGGTTCATATATCAACGTCTCCTTACTTACGTCAAAATGCTTTCTCAATGATAGCGCAATTTGCCCCGTTTCGGCAACGGCAGAGAGTTTAAGGCGTTGTTCGCCGTTCAAAGCGACCGGGAATAAAATTACAGCAACGCCACATTATCTCTTCCCCAGATCGCGGACAGACGATCCAGGCATTCCTCGGCGGCAACCGCACAACTCTGCGGCAAGGGCTCCAGGCGCCCTTCCGACTCGAGGTATACAAAAATACGATTATTACCGCTGAAATAGCGACAGGCAGCTTTAATACGTTCCCAAGGAATGTCCTCATACTCTCCGGCATGGCGAATTACCACAGTCCGGAGGGATTCGTTTTCCCCGTTGCCACTGTTTGCGGACATACCACTCTTTGGGAAATCGTCAAATCCCTTTCCGTCCTCCTCCTGCCGGGATTCCGAGAATTGAGGTACCGGCATTGCGGCGGCGTCGGGTTCAGAATATCCGTTCGTCGCCAATTTTCGTCGCGCTCTGGTCCGATCTCGCCCGTTCAATTCGCAATCGGGATGTAAAAGCACCGCTTCGTCAAGTATCAATACGCCGTCCTCTTCCACATTGCGGAAGCTGATCTTGCCGCGCAGACCGACAACTGCGCCGCGTTTGAGCAAATCCCCGAAGCGATCCAGGCCGCGCTCAAAAACGAGTACATCGAAAGTTCCCAGCTGATCCTCAATTCGAAGAATAGACATCGGACTGCCTTTGCGTGTCTGCCTGTCATCCCGATCAATCACCAGGCCGCCGACCTTAACCGTCTCTCCGTTCCGGGACTTGGCGCGTTCCCGCCGTGGAGTGAAAAACTCCGCCTCACCCGATTCGAATTCCGCCGGTCCGCCGCTCAAGGATTCCTCTTGGGATGATTGCTTAAACACCAGGCTGTCCGCCTCCGCCCACAGAGCGAGACTTCCGCGATAGTCATCGAGCGGATGTCCCGTAACATAAACGCCGAGCATCTCCTGCTCGCGGGCCAGCTTCTCCAAAAGCGGCATTTCTCCGATATCCGGATAGTCCGGATCATCGAATGACTCGACTTTGTCAAAGGATTCTATGCCGAGGTCAAAAATACTGATCTGATTCTCGGGGCGATTGCGGTAATACCTCTGCAGCATTTCCATATAATCCGGCAGAACTTCCAGTAACTGTGTCCGCGGACGTCCGAAGGAATCAAATGCGCCCGCATAGACCAAGCTCTCAATCATCCGCCGATTCAGAGCATTGATCTTGGCACAACGCCGGAGGAAATCGGCGAAATTCACAAAAGGACCGTTTTCCTCCCGTTCCGCAACGACAATCTGCAGAGCCGCATTGCCGACATTCTTCACCGCCCCCAGAGCAAAGCGAATCGCATTATTCTCGGTGCTGAACTTAACCTGTGATTGATTGATATCGACGGGCAGAATCGCAATATCGCTCTTTTTAGCCTCCTGTATATACCAGGCCGCCTGACCCAAATCTCCCAAAAAGCTGTTGAGCAGAGCAGCCATGAATTCGGTGCGATAATAACACTTTAGCCAAGCCGTTTGATAGGTAACCACCGCATAGCCGGTCGCGTGGCTCTTGTTAAAGGCATAGCCGGCAAAGGCCTGTATTTCATTGTAAATTTTTCGCCCTACCGCCTCGCCGATTCCGCGGCTGATACATCCGGGAACCGGGTTGCCGCTCTCATCTTCGCCGCCGAAAAGAAAAATCTCCTCATAGCGTTGCAAAACCTCGGGTGTTTTTTTCGACATGGCACGGCGAACGATATCGGACTGACCCAGGGAAAATCCGGCCAGATCTCTGACCATCTGCATAACCTGCTCTTGGTAAACGATACAGCCGTAAGTAACTTCCAAAATCGGTTTCAAAATCGGCAAATCATATTTGATTTTACTCGGATCATGTCGTCCCGCAACGTAGTTCGGTATCTGTTCCATGGGACCGGGGCGATATAGAGCAATTCCGGCGATTATATCTTCCAGTGAAGACGGCTTCAGCTCGCGCATAAATGAGGTCATACCGCCGCTCTCCAGCTGAAAGACACCGGCAGTGTCGCCGGAACTTATCAATTGGAAAACTTCCGGATCATCCATCGGCATGTTGTCGTAATCGACTTCCACACCGTAATTCTGCTTAATCATATCGGCCGCATCCTGCAAAACAGTTAGTGTGCGTAAACCCAAAATATCAAACTTCAGCAGACCGAGATCTTCAATATAGTCCTTGGTATACTGAACAACCAGAGACTCGTCGTTTCTGGCAATAGGAGCGATGTCCATTATCGGCTCCGCGCAGATAATCACTCCGGCCGCATGGGTTGAGGCATGGCGCGGCATCCCCTCAAGTAATTTAGCGGTCTCGAAAATCTCGCGAATCTTCGGATCCTGCCGGATGGCCTGAGCCAGTTCTTTGCTCTCCTTTTCCGCCTGCTCCAACGTGATATTCAGGCGCTGCGGAATCAGCGCCGAAATCGCATTGACCTCGGACGGACTCAGATCCATTGCTCTGGCCACGTCACGCACACAGGCGCGTGCCGCCAGGGTACCGAAAGTGATCACCTGCGAGACCTTATCCTGGCCGTAATGCTCGGTCACATAATCGATGACTTCCTGGCGCCGCTCATAGCAGAAGTCGACGTCAAAATCCGGCATGCTGACCCGTTCCGGATTCAAAAAGCGTTCAAAGAAGAGCTGGTAACGTACAGAGTCAATATTTGTAATCCCCAGACTCCAGGCGACCAGCGACCCGCAACCGGAGCCGCGTCCCGGACCGACAATGATGCCGTTCTCTTTGGCATAGCGGATATAATCCCATACCGTAAGATAATAATCCGTATACCCCATCGAAATAATCACGTCCAGTTCGGAATTCAGCCGTTCCACATATTCTTCGCGTGAAGCTGCGGGAATCTCGTTCTTGGCGGCGTTAATCGCCAGACGCTCATTTAAGCCCGCCATACTCAAGTGACGCAAATATGCGGCGGCATCGGGGAATCCGTCCGGCGGCGCAAAGCTCGGCAAGTGCATATGGGTAAAGTCGAACTCGGCCGTACAGCGTTCGGCGATGCGAACCGTATTGTAAATTGCTTCGGGGACATGGGCAAAGGATGCGGTCATCTCTTCGGGCGATTTCAGATAAAACTCATCGGTGGGCATGCGCATCCGCTCCGGATCGTTGAGACTGCGACCGGTCTGCATACAAAGAAGAATATCATGGGCGTGGGCATCTTCACGCTCCAGGTAATGGGCATCATTAGTGGCAACCAGGGGGATGTCCAACTCCCTGGCGATTTTGATCAATTCACTGTTGACCAGTTTCTGCTCCAAAATCCGGTTGTCCTGCAACTCCAGAAAAAATGAGCCGGGAATAAAAATCCTCCGATACTCCGCCGCTAACTCCCGAGCCAGTTTGTGATTGCCTTCCTTAATTGCCTGAGGAATCTCTCCCGACAGGCAAGCGGAGAGTCCGATCAGTCCTTCACTGTGTTGCGCCAGCAATTCCCGATCGATCCGCGGTTTGTAATAAAAGCCGTCTATGTGAGCAATCGACACCAGGCGGTTCAAATTGCGCAGGCCGGTATTGTTTTCGGCCAACAGTATCAAATGAGCCCGATCGCGATCCTGAGGTCGGTTTTTATTGCGATGGCCGTGAGGAGCGATATATACCTCACAGCCGATTATCGGCTTGATACCGTTGGCACGACAAATCTCATAGAACTGCAGACAACCGTACATACTTCCGTGGTCGGTAATCGCACAGGCATTCATGCCCAGGCTTTTTAGCTTGCCGGGCAGATACTTCAGGCGAATCGCGCCGTCCAGCAGACTGTATTCGGTATGCAGATGTAAATGTACAAATTCCATGATTTACAAGGTAGTCTAGACGATCAGATCCTCCATCAAAGACTCGACGGTGACTCGCATGGCCGTGAGTTCGGTTTCGGCGGCCGCAGCGGTCCGGGCATATGCACCGATATACAGCTTTAGCTTCGGCTCGGTTCCCGAGGGTCTCACACAGAGCCAGTTGTTCGCCGCCACACCTTCGCCCGCCAACTCATAGTAAAGAACATTGGATTTCGGTAAAGAGAGTTCATCCGTCACGCCGGCGGCAAAGTCATAGCGCTGCCCGGTCATATAGTCCGCAACGGCGGTCAGTTCCGGGAGTGCCGTTTGACCTGCTGAGACGGATTCCCGCCCGCGGTCTCGATCAATCGTCGGCCAGCCCTCGGGTGCGGCCGTCCGCAAGGCCTCCATAGTCCGGGAAATCTTCCTCATACCGTCGGTACCGCTCAGCGAGTAGGACAACGTCAGTTCCGCGGCATAACAATATTTCTCGTAGATATTGGTCAAATATTGATTGAGCGTGATGTTCCGTTGTCTGCAAACCGCCGCCAGCTCCGCAAAGAGCATCGCCGCATTGACCGCATCTTTATCGCGCACAGCCGTTCCGGATAAATAGCCGAAGCTCTCTTCAAAACCGAAAAGGAAGCTGCTCTTCCCGGTGGAGTCAAGGAATTCCATCTGTTCGCCGATATAGCGAAAGCCGGTCAAAACATCCATATAATCAACGCCGTAACTCCGGCAAATCATCCTCGCCAAACGGGTGGAAACAATAGTGCTTACCACAAAAGACGGCTGCGGCAAACGCTTCTGCTCTTCCAGCGATGAGAGAATATAGTACAAGAGCATAATGCCGATCTGGTTACCGTTCAAAACCTCATATTCCCCGGCAGGAGTACGGAAAGCGGCGCCGAGACGATCGCTGTCGGGATCCGTGGCCAGAAGGAGTTCGGCCTCCTCACGTTTCGCCAAGTCCAATCCCAATGCCAGCGCCGCCCTGTCCTCCGGGTTCGGCGAAGCGACCGTCGGGAAAGATCCGTCCGGCTCGGCCTGTTCCGGTACCGTAAGAATATTGGTAAAACCGATACGCCCCAGAATTGTCTGGACCGGCACGGTCCCGGTTCCGTGCAGAGGCGTAAAAACGATCTTCATATCCTTCTGCGCCCGAACCGCGTCCGGATTCAGGCACAGTCCCTCGAGCATTTCATAGTAAGCCTCATCAACGAGAGAATCCGGCGTGCGAATCATGCCGCGCTCTTTCAACTCCTCAAAATTGCCCGGATCAACCGTGCGCACATCGTCGATCTGATTCATATAAGCCAGAACTTCTCCGGCAGCCTCCGGAGGCAACTGAGCGCCGTCCGAGCCGTAGACCTTATAGCCGTTCCAGATCGAAGGATTGTGGCTGGCGGTCACCATAATTCCGGTTCCTGCCGAAAAATAGCGCACGGAAAACGACAACATCGGAACGGGACGTATTTGGTCGTAGAGCAAAACCTCAATACCCTTATTGGCCAGAACGGCGGCGGCGGCGCAGGCGAAGAGTAGCGAATTGAGCCGCGAATCATAGGCGATCACGGCACTGTGGCGATCCCGGCCCGCCGGTAGGGGCGTCGAAAGTAGCCATTCACCGACGGCGGCAGAAGCCAATATAACCGTGTACCTATTCATACGATTCAGACCGGCTGCCATTACCCCGCGCAGACCGGCCGTACCGAAGCTCAGCCGGTTGCCGAATCGGGATAGGATCTCCTCCGGTCGGTCAACCAACGCATTCAATTCTTCTCGGGTTGCTTCATCAAAATAAGGATCGGTACGCCAGATATCGAACTGGCGTATAGCCTCTTTTTTAGCGGACATACAGCACCTCTCATTTGTTGTCTATACGGTTCATTATAGCACTATTTCTTCTCTCGCCCGTCTTTATCCGGATCAACCAAATCTCGAATGACCCGCGCCGCCAGGAAAAGCCCTCCGGTTCCGGTTACGCTGCAAAAGCTGCCCAGAACATTGTCGCTTACAGGTTGCGTGAATACGACTGGCTCCTCCGTTGAATAGACCACAGGAAGATGAATGATGCCTGAACGACGCAGGTAGCGACGCATAACCCGAGCCAGAGGGTCATTATGTGTTTCCGACAAATCTCCCTCCCGTACTTTCCCGGGATCAAACCGGCGACCTAAACCCATGG
>JAAZJE010000015.1 GCA_012800515.1 Clostridiaceae bacterium | reverse complement strand
CTTTCCCGGGATCAAACCGGCGACCTAAACCCATGGCACTAACAATCCTGACTCCGTGGCGAATGCATGTCTCTATCAGGGCGAGCTTAACCGGAACCGAGTCTATGCAGTCAACAACATAATCGGCCGACAACAGAATTTCTCGGAGTTCTTCTTCGGTACCGCTAAGCATTTTATCAATTGGAATCAGAGTTGTCCCCGGAATCAGCTCGGATAGCCGCTCGGCGGTTACAGTCGCCTTCTGTCGACCCAAAGTCGACTGCGTCGCAATCAGTTGCCGATTAAGATTCGAGACATCAACCTGATCCCCGTCAATCAACACCAAAGTCCCGACACCGGAACGGGCCAGCGCCTCGGCCGCGAAGGAACCCACTCCGCCCAAACCGATCACCGCTACATTGGCGGCATCCAGCTTTGCCATACTTTCCGCGCCGAAAAGAGTTGCTGAACGCTGTAATGCGTCGGATCGGCTGATTATTACATCCGATGTTACAATTTCTTCACAATTGTTCTTATTCATGCGATATCCTGCACACATTTTCAGTGTTTAATAGTAAGTGACATCTGATGTTTGTGTTAGATGATGCTTGCTTTTCATTCATTTTCCTCCCAGATAATCCCGGGCAACCGGGATTATTTGTCTTTTCTATTAAAGCATTTTTCAGCCGCTTTGACACGATATATTTTCTCTGTACAATGCTTCTGGTCATAAAGATTAACTTTTGATAATATTACCAGCTAAGTGTAGGTTATTGAAATGATCCGCAAATACTTGGAGCCTTTGCGCTCTAGAATGATTTTCGGTCTGACTATAAAGGCCGCCGGCACAGCACTGGAATTGGTTTTCCCCTGGCTATTGTCACATATGATTCGCGAGGTTGCTCCTTCGGGATCGATTTCCACGATTATTCTTTGGGGTCTCCTTATGTTGCTCTTTGCCGTTCTGGCGGCAATCGGCAACATCGTCGGCAATCGCAACGCATCCTATGTGGCGGCGCGTGCATCCGCCCGCATACGTCACGACTTGTTTGCCCGTATTATTTCCCTCGACAGTCAGGACTTTTATGCTGTCGGCATATCTTCCCTTCAATCACGATTAACCTCGGACGTCTGGCAGGTCAACCGTATGCTGGCCGGACTTCAGCGTATGGGCATACGCGCTCCCGTACTTCTGGTCGGCGGTCTGATCTCTACCATGATTATGGACCCTGTTATCGGGTTTGTTCTGCTGATTTTGGCTCCGATCATCTGGGTCTTTGCCGGCCTGATCAATAAATACGGCAGACCGCTGTTTCGCAAGGTCCAAAATCATATCGATATTCTGGTACGCCGCACTCGTGACACCACACGCGGAATTCGCACAATCAAATCTTCCAACCGTGAAGCACACGTGCAAGAGCGTTTCGGAATCGCCAGTGACAATCTGTCCGCCGCCGAAAAGAAGGCTTCCTTCACTCTTTCGCTGAGCTGGCCTTTTCTCGGCTTGTTGCTCAACTTCGGGCTGGTTGCCATTATTTACATAGGTGCCCTGCGAATCAAAGCTGGATTCACGGACACCGCCACCATCATCGCCTTTATCAGCTACTTCGCCATGATCACCCAGGGAATTATGGCCATGACTCGCATCTTCCTCATCTACACTCGCGGAATGACCTCCGCCAATCGAATCGAAGAGGTCCTGAAAATCGAACAGCGGATTAACTTCGTCGATGACGAGCAGTTGCGAGCCGAGTATGCCGCCGCCGCGCCGGATATCCTCAACTATGATCTCCAACGTGAGCGCGATATCGACCTCGATAAAAGTTCTTCCGGACTCGATTTCAGCAAATTGATCCGCGGCAAAAGTGAAGATGATTCACAGACCGATATGATTCCCGAAGCAGGCGGTGAACCCGATTCTCCGAAGGCGGGAAAATCCGCGCGGATAGAGTTTCGCAATGTTTTCTTTGCCTATCCGCAAACCGGTGCCATTCTTAAAAACATCAGCTTCAAAGTAGAGCCCGGTCAGACCCTGGGAATTCTCGGGCCGACCGGCAGCGGCAAAACCACAATTATCCGCCTCCTGTTGCGTTTATATGAACCGGACTCGGGTGAAATTTTAATCAATGACAGGAATTTGACGGAGTGGCCCCGGAGACAACTCTATAAATTATTCGGAGTCGTTTTGCAAAATGACTTCCTCTATGCTTCAACCATCGCCGATAACATCTCCTTCGGGCGCCGTCTGTATCACGAGGACATTTTTACGGCTGGTGAGTATGCTCAGGCGGACGACTTCATTAGGGAAAAACCGGGCGGGTATGAGCATCCGACTCAGCCGCGCGCTTCCAACCTGAGCGGCGGTCAGAGGCAACGCATTCTTCTCGCCAGAGCGCTGGCGCAAAATCCCTGCGTTTTAGTTCTGGATGACGCGACCAGCGCCCTGGACTACGAGACCGACGCAAGGTTCCGTCGCATGCTTTTTGACAATTTTAGTCGTACCACTAGGGTCATAATCGCTCAGCGCGTCAGTTCCGTCCTGCAGGCCGACACCATACTTATGATACGCGAAGGCGAGGTCATTGCCCTGGGTTCACCGCGCGAACTGGATGAAAGTAGCCCCGAGTGGCAACAGATCTGCCGCGAGCAGTTGGATCAGGGAGGGGCGTTTGTAAATGGATTCTGAACGAGCCCGGAAAAGAAAGAAAAACATCCATACCCTGAGACGTCTGGGGCACCTTCTGCTCGATCACTGGGCGTGGATTTTACTCGGTATAGTGCTAACCTTTATCGGCAATTTCCTCGATCTGCAGACCCCTCGACTCTCGGGCGCGGCAGTTGACGCCATGGCCGAGCCGGGCGGTGTCAATCTGGCTGCGGTCATTCACTACGTCAAATACATGATCCTTTTTTACGTGGTCTCGACTCTGGTCAATATCGTCGTATCCAGAATCATGATTGAGGTCAGCCAACGCATGACCAACCGGATGCGCCATACACTCTTTGCCAAAATCATGTCCCTGAAAATCAGTTTCTTTGATACCCATCCCACCGGAGACATAATCAGCCGGATGAACTACGATGTAGACACGTTGAACTCAACCTTGTCCACCGATATCACCTCTATTCTAACCAGTAGCATTTCGGTGTTCGGCTCTTTGATTATGATGCTGTCCATCTCACCCGCACTCAGCTCGGTTCTGTTGATTACCATACCCATGGCTATCGGTTACACAATATATCATGCCAAACGCGTCAAGCCGCTCTTCAGCCGTCGGACGGCCGTTCTCGGCGATCTGAACGGTCTGGTTGAGGAGATTATCCCGGGGCAGGAAACGATACGCATTTATAACCAGGAACAAGTCTTCACGGATCAGTTTGCCCGACAAAACGCAGTCAGCGCCGCCGCCGAATATTCAGCTTCGTATCAGGGTAGTATCAATGGACCCGTCGTCAGCGGCATTAACAACCTTTCCCTACTGCTCGTCACTATTTTCGGCGCCATTCTTTATGTAAACGGCATGGTTACACTAGGTAATATTTCCACTTTCCTGATCTATTCGCGCCGCTTCTCCTGGCCGATAAATAATATCGCCACCATGATCGGAGATTTCCAATCCACACTCTCCGCCGCCGAGCGAATTTTTGAAATTTATGACACCGAATCGGAAAGCGCCGATGAAGCCGGAGACATCGAAATCGACCCGCAAACCATCGACGGAACTATCGTCTTCGACCGAGTTAACTTCGAATATGTACCGGATCAGCCGGTACTGCGCGACTTATCATTTTTCGCCCAGCCCGGTAAGATGACGGCCATCGTCGGCGAAACCGGCGCCGGCAAAACAACGATCGGTAATTTATTGCCGCGTTTCTATGACTATCAAAGCGGTGAGATCCGCCTGGATGGCAATGAGATAACTGAACTGACCCGCACCTCATTGCGCTCCGCCTTCGCGGTAGTAACTCAAGAACCGTGGATTTTTGAGGGCACCCTGCGTGAAAACATCTGCTTTGCCGCCGGAGAAATCTCTCCGGAAGCGCTGGACAGGACTTGCGCCGATGCCGGCCTGACGGATTTTATCGCCACTCTCCCCGACGGCTACGAAACCATGATTACCAACGAAAGTAATATCTCCCAAGGACAAAAGCAGCTCATCGCCATCGCCAGAGCAATGCTCAACCCGGCACCGATTTTGGTTCTGGATGAGGCGACTTCCAATGTTGACACCATAACGGAAATGAGTATTCAGGCGGCCCTCGCCAGACTGTTAACCGGACGAACCAGCATCGTAATCGCCCATCGTCTCTCCACCGTGCAGCGTGCCGATCTGATCATCGTTCTCTCGAACGGTCAAATCATTGAATCCGGTACTCATACGGAATTAATTGCCCGACGCGGAAATTATTACAATCTGTTCCGCATGCAGTTCACATAACGTGATAAGATTAGCCCAATAAAAACAAGAGGTGAATATATGCAATACATCAGTACGCGCGGCAATTGCTCTCCGGTGAATCCCGCCCTGGCAATACTTCAGGGTCAGGCGCCCGACGGCGGCCTGTACGTTCCCGAGAGCATTCCCAATATTGGTGCCGAAGATTGGGAACGTCTGAGCAAGGCAGATTATCCCGCCCGCGCCGCTTACATTCTCTCACTGTATTTAACCGATTTCACCTATTCGGATTTGTTGGCTGCCACCAGGGCCGCTTACAGTGAGGAGAAATTCGGCACGGAGAACCCGGCACCGGTGCAAAACCTGAATCGCTATACAAACGACAGCTTCATCCTTGAACTGTGGCACGGACCTACTTCTGCTTTCAAGGACATGGCCCTCCAGCTGCTGCCGCATCTGATCTCCCTCTCCGCCCGCGCAGTCGGTTGCGAGGATCGCTTTTGTGTCCTGACCGCCACCTCCGGGGATACCGGCGCGGCAGCCTTATCCGGTTTTGCCGCCCAGGCCGGAATGAGCGTCATGGTTTACTTCCCCGATAACGGGGTCAGCGCCATCCAGCAACGCCAAATGACGACCATTAATGCCGAAAATGCCCGAGTCTATGCCGTCCAGGCCAACTTCGATGAGGTGCAATCCGAGGTGAAAAAAATCTTTGCCGATACCGAGCTGGCTGCGGAACTGCAAGAACGCGGCATTCGCCTCACTTCGGCCAATTCGATTAACTGGGGGCGTCTGGTCAGTCAAATTGTTTACTATTGCTCAGCCTGGATGGACATGTTGAACAATGAGTGGCTGGAACCGGAAGAAACCTTCAATATCGTGGTGCCGACCGGCAATTTCGGCAATATTTTGGCCGCCTGGTATGCCAAGCAGATGGGCGTGCCGATTCGACAATTTATCTGTGCCTCGAACCGCAACAGCGTACTGGCCGATTTCTTCAATAATGGCGAGTACAATATTAACCGCCCCTTCCACACCACGACCTCACCGTCAATGGACATCCTAATTTCCAGCAATCTGGAACGCCTGCTTTTCGAACTGACGGATCGTGATTCGGAGAAAATTAACGATTGGCAGGAGCGGTTGCGTAGCAGACAGAGCTATCGGGTCGACGGACGGACTCTACATGCTCTCAAGCACGAGTTCCGCGGCGGCTCGGCGGATAACCGAGCAACGCATAGGGCGATTACTGATTTTTATGATACCTTCGATCATGTGATCGATCCGCATACCGCCGTCGGCTATTCGGTTGCCCGACGGCATATTAACAAAAAATCCACAGATAAATTTCTCTATGTCGCTACCGCCAGCCCCTTTAAATTTCCCCGCACCGTCTGCCACGCCGTTCTGGAACGCGACCGGAGACCGGACGAACAAGAAAGCGACTTTGCCTATTTCGAACCGCTTGCTACAGAGAGCGGGCTGGAAATTCCGCCCAATTTGGCCGGTCTGCAAGACCTGCCTGAAATTCATGACAGCGTTGTACAACCCGTCGAGATTGCAACCACGGTGCGCGAATTTCTGCTATAGGATTCAGCCTATAGAAGTCCGCGTTCCCGATGCCACTCGACGGCCGCCGTAGCAATTGACAACGAAGTCTCCCTAGGCTCAAAGCCTAATTTTCTCCGCGCTTTTTCCATTGAACAACAGGGGCTGCGCCGCACGTGATCGTAGGACGCATTTGCATCATCCGTATGGAGCTGTTTTTCGAATTCCGGCCAGGCGGCGAATTCCAAAACGGCCTTTTGCCCGAAATGAGCAGCCACTCCTTCGGCATAACCGCGTAATGTAATCGCTTCGCTGCAAACCGCATTAAAGGTCTCGCCGACCGAATTCTCCGGTTGCTCCAGACAGCAAAGAATCAGGCGAGCAAGATCGTCGGAGTGAACATGATGCAGGGTGGCCTGCCCGTCATTAGGTAGAAGGAGCTTTTGCCCGCTCAGCAATTTTGTCCAGACCTTAATATCCAGGTTGCCCTGGGGATTGATCGGCAACCATTCTCTCGCGCTGATATGCCCCGGATTGATAACCGTTGCCGCCAACTTATTCTCACGCGTCAGACCCAGCAAATAATTCTCGATCAGCGTTTTATTATGACCGTAGCTGTTGGGACGCCGTTCGGTACGCGGATGCTCCTCAGTAACCGGCACGGTGATTTTATACTCGTATACCCAGATCGTACCTATCTGAATAAAGCGCGTCGGTCGTTCCAAAAACGGAGCGACTATCTGCTCCGCCTGTGCCGGTGTATACGAAATGAGATCGCAAATCAAATCCGGGCGCAACGAAGCCACAAATTCCCCGAATTTACCTTCCGCCTCCATCGCCCGACGATCGGCCGATCTGAATTCAACCTCCGTCCAGGCCGAATCGTCATGCGTATAAGCACTACACTCACTACGGCTGATACATATGACCTCGTATCCTGCTTTAACCAGACGCGGCACCAGATAGCTGCCCAAGTGCCCGGTTCCACCCGTTACTACTGCCCGCATAATTACACCTCCTTAATCAATGCGGCATACTTCTCACGAAAAATCTCCAACCGCGCCCGTGTCGAAGGGCCGAGTTCTTCCTGCGCGGGCAACCAGTCGGGATTGCTCCGGAGGAATTGCCGCATAAACTCCTCCGGCGAAAGCAAAAACTCCTTGAGAGCGGACTCCTGATCCGCATCTATCAGACCGAGCTCCCGTGCCTGGACAAACATATTCTCGTCAATGGTTGTCAGAGCAATAAGCTCAACTCCGGCGGCGGCAAGCACCTCATCTCCGCCCTGCCCGCGATCGACAATCGCCAGCGTCGCGTCGATTTCGGCGCCGCATTCGCTCAGAGCCGGCAGCCAGTTCCGCGTATAACTCGACGCCAGGGTTACCAGGTCGGCAATGTGCAGAACCTTTTTTCCCTGCAATCCGTTCGTCTCTACTGCCGCGAAACCAATCTCGCCGGCCAATATTTGTGCGATTTCACGGAGCTCCGGCAGTGGAATCTGAGCAATATCCGCATATTTTGGCCAAGCTGTCCTTACCGCTTCCTCAATCGGAGCATAATTCCCCGCCCCCGCCGTCTTCGGAGCGATGACTTCCCCGTCCTTAAAGAGGAAAATCGCCGGTACCTCCAGGGATTGCGCCGCCGGAAGTGAAAAGAACCAGTCACGCCGCTCACCGCCCGAAATCAGGTCGTAGCCGCGTTGACGTGCAATTTCGACAACACTGTCAACCACGCTACGGTATATCTCGACACGACGATATTGATAATGCGTCAAAAAGAGCAGGGCCGCCGGCAATAGCGTCCGCTCCTCCGCAAGAAAATGATCGGTCAGCCGGAGAAAGTGCTCCGCCGCCGTCCGATCCCCGAACAGGTAATGCGTGTTGATATAGTACGGGCCGAAACTGCCGGATGTGTACCAGAAAGGCTGGTCCGGGCGACAGACAACGAAAGCGTCGGTCATAAACAGTGCTTTCAGAATAGTTTCATCTCTCATTTTCAGTTCCATAATTCAAGACTCCCAACCAAATCATTCAGGTCGGTCAGACCGTTCTCCAGCATGTATTCTTCCAGTTCCAGCCTAATCCTGCGGATAGCGGTCGGATTCAGAAGGGTCGCCGTGCCGATCTGAACCGCCGACGCGCCGGCAATCATGAAAGCCAGCACATCTTCGGCCGTGCGGATACCGCCGCCGCCGATCACCGGGATTTTTATCGCCTGATAAATCTGCTGCACCATGCAGAGGGCAACCGGCAGAATCGCCGGACCCGACAGGCCGCCGGTATTATTGCGCAGAACCGGACGACGGGTACGAATATCGATCATCATTCCCCTCAGGGTATTGATTGCCGAAACGGCATCGGCACCGCCGGCCTCGGCGGCCTGCGCCAGAATAGCAATATCGGTCACGTTGGGCGTTAATTTAACCCACAAAGGAATATCGCCCAGAGCCGCTTTAGCGGCTCGCGTTAATTTCTCAACCACATGCGGATCGGTTCCGAAGGGCAGGCGTCCCGCATCAACGTTCGGACAGGATAAATTAAGTTCGACGGCCATTAAACCGCTATCGGCGAGGGCGCGACAGACCGTTAAATAATCCTCAGCGGTACTGCCCGCTACATTAGCGATAACAGCAGTATCGTATGTCAACATATGCGGCAATTCACGATCCAGAAAGACCTGCAGACCGGGGTTCTGGAGACCGATTGCATTCAGCATTCCTGCCGGAGTTTCGGCCAGACGCGGCGGCGGATTTCCGGCGCGCGGCAACAGAGTAACTGCCTTGCCGACAATACCTCCGAGATCCTCCGCGGTGATATAGCGTAACAATTCGTGACCGAATCCTACCGTACCCGAGGCGGCAATCAGCGGATTTCGCAGTTTCAAATCGCCGACCCTTACCTGTAGCGAAACTCTGTTTTCCGCATTTGGATCAGACACAATATCACCTCTATTCCCAGATAATCTCATCGGCATCAAAGACGGGACCGTCATGACAGCAGCGTTTATATGTATATCCATCAGGATGTTCTAATGACTTTACTTTTATGGCGCAACCTAGGCACATACCTGTTCCGCAGGCCATTCTCTCCTCCAGGGAAACCTGACAAGGAAATTTGTACTCCGCGGCCAGACGCGAGCAGGCGCGCGCCATCGGCGTCGGCCCGCAAACCAGAATCACAAGCCGTTTTGACGCCCGCAACTGATTCCCGGCGTCGCACTCCGATCTCAATTCGGCCAGGATTCGCTCCAGCGGCAGGGTGACAAGGCCCTTTCTCCCCGTATCGCCGGCTTCGCTCATAATAATTAGCCGATCGCTTACGGCACTGAATTCATTCCGCAATACCATCTGGCGGTGACTCTTAAATCCAAGAATGGTCACGGTCTTAATTCCCCGTTCCCTGCAGCTACGCGCCAGTTCCAGTAGCGGAAAGACACCCGTGCCGCCGCCGACGATAACCGCCGTGTCCAAATCCGACAGATCGAAGCCGTGTCCCAGCGGACCCAAAACTTCGACCCGTTGCCCCGGCCGCAGACCGGCCAGCCATTCCGTACCGGCACCCTGCACCCTGACCCCGACCTGAACATTGCCGCGCTTCAAATCCAGAGCGCAAATTCCCATCGGTCGACGCAAAAGTCGATCTTCGCCCGAACTCAAGGTCAGGAATTGCCCGGCTTCGGCACTTGCCGCAAGTCTGGGAGCATGCAGAGTCAACAAGACACTCTCTTCATTCAACTTACTGTGATGAATCACCGGTACAAGTTCCGGCAGCGGCGGTGCCGAACGGTCACTCTTCGGTTCCGGTTTCGGACTCAACGGACCGAGCAAATTCGCTCGCTCCGTCTTTTTCTTCATCTCGCTCAGCGGCAAATGATTCTGTCGTGTAGCGATGACAATTTCGATAAATTCCTTGATTTCAAACAGGCGCAGTCCCTGCGGTTTGAGTTGTTCCCGCAAACAGTCGACCACCGCGGTAAACGTGTCGAGAGAAGTTATCACCGGAACACCATGCTCCGTCGCCAAACGACGCAGACGGAAACCCGGATCGCCGCTACCGCTGTGATCGGAAGTATTCACCACGAGGCGAATCGTGCGATTACGGATCAGTGTTTCCAGATTCGGCGGTTCCTCCTCCAAACGCCGCACCATGCTGGCCGGCACACCGGTTTTGTTCAGATAATTGGCAGTGCCGCCGGTCGCGTAGATCTTATACCCGAGCGCTGTAATCCGCTCCGCCAACGGCAATAATTCCGATTTGTCCGCGTCGCGCACTGTCAGGAGCACGCCCTGACCCGGCTGCGGAAAGCGGAATCCGCTGGCCAGAACTGCTTTATACATCGCCTCGCTGTAGCGATTGCTTAAACCCAGCACCTCGCCCGTCGACTTCATCTCCGGCCCCAATTGTGTATCGACATCATGGAGCTTCTCGAAAGAAAATACCGGTGCTTTGATCGCATAGACCGCCGGGTAACGTGCGTAGAGACCGTGTCCTTTCCCGAGATCGGCGATACCGGCTCCCAGCATGACCTGAACCGCCAAATCAACAATCGGCAGACCGGTAATTTTACTGATGTAAGGAACCGTACGGCTGGAGCGCGGATTTACTTCAATGCAATAGAGCTCGTCGTTATACAAAATGTACTGAATGTTCAGGAGACCGACCACATTCAATCTCTGTGCCAGAGCTCGACTCACCATTACAATTCTTTCCCGAACGGCGTCGGGAATAAAGGCCGGGAAAATCGAAATCGAGTCCCCGGAATGTATTCCGGCACGCTCCAAATGCTCCATGATTCCGGGAATAAGAATATCCTTCCCGTCCGAAATAGCGTCAACCTCGAGTTCCATTCCGTTCAAATATTTGTCGACCAGAATCGGCGCCTCCTGGACATTCAGATTTATGATTGACATGTAGTCAACCACCTCATCCTCATTCGAGCAAATCGCCATTCCCTGCCCGCCCAATACATACGAAGGGCGTAACAGAACCGGCAGACCCAGCTCGCGGGCCGCAACTAATGCCTCCTCGGTCGTAAATACCGTCCGGGCGTTCGGAAACGGGACCCGGCAATATCTGAGAATTTGCTCAAAGCGCTCCCGGTCCTCGGCGGCATCCACACTGTCGGCCGAACTGCCCAAAATCGGCCAGCCCGCCGCTTCAATCCCGGCAATCAGCTTAATCGCCGTCTGTCCGCCGAATTGGCAAACCACCCCGTCCGGCTGTTCGAACTCCAGAATATTCAGCACATCATCGAGACTTAGAGGCTCGAAATACAGCTTGTCGGCCGTATCATAGTCGGTCGATACGGTCTCGGGATTATTGTTGATGATAATCGTCTCGCAGCCGGCTTCACGCAAGGCCTGGACCGCATGGACGGAACAATAGTCGAACTCGATGCCCTGACCGATGCGAATCGGTCCCGAGCCCAGCACCACGACTTTGCGTCGGGCATCACCGGCGGAATTCTTTTCTTTCGCGGGCACCAGAACCCGCGTCGGCGCCGAGTAAAAATACGGCGCTTTGGCCTTACTCTTCCCGCCCCGAGTATCGACAGCCCGGTACTCAACCGTCAGTCCCGATTCAATCATACGACAACGAATCGACTCCCACGATCGGCCGGTAAGCTGGGCGATCGTTTGGGCAACATAGCCCCGCTCATGAGCTCGCCGCAATAGTTCATCGCTTATTAAGCTGTCCGTCTCCCCCTCCGTTTCCTTACCCGCCGCTAGCAATTCGCTTTCGAGCCGCACCAGCTCGTCGACATCGTTCAGGAAGGTCAGGTCGATCCCGGTCAACTCAGATAATCTCTCCGGCGTTACATCATGAAACAGAGCCGCGGCAAGGACAAAGAGACGGCGATCATCGGGGCGTTCCAGCGCCTTAAGCAAGGCATCGGGCTCCATATGGAGGAACGGATCGCGCAAAAGACCGCGTCCGCTACCGTCCAGGGAACGAACCGCCTTGAGCAGCGCGTGAGCACGATCGGCGCCGATCGCCATAACCTCGCCGGTCGCCTTCATCTGCGTACCCAAAGTACGACGGGCGCGGACGAATTTGTCGAAGGGCCAGCAGGGGATTTTGGCAACCACATAATTGAGAATCGGCGGGGACAGGGCAGTTTCGGTGCCGGTGATCTCGTTCAAAATCTCATCCAAACGATAGCCCAGAGCGATTCTGGTCGCGACCTTGGCAATCGGGTAACCCGAAGCCTTGGAGGCCAGCGCCGAAGATCTCGACAGACGCGGATTAATCTCAATCACCGCATAACGGCTGTCGGTGGGATGGAGGGCAAACTGGACATTGCAGGCGCCGCGAATATCTATCGCCTCGACAATCGCCAGGGCGGCTTCTCGCAGCATAAGTTCATCGCTTTCCGACAGAGTTTGTGCCGGCGCGTAGACAATCGAATCCCCGGTATGAATACCGACCGGATCGAAATTCTCCATGCTGCAAACCACGATCGACTGCCCACTCGCGTCGCGGACTACCTCATATTCAATTTCCTTCCAACCGGCGATCGACTGTTCAATCAGAACCTGACGCACGCGGCTGGCATCCAGTCCGGACTCGACAATTTCTTTAAGTTCGCTTTCGTTAGCGGCAATACCGCCCCCGGTTCCGCCCAGCGTAAAGGCCGGGCGAACAATAACGGGATAGCCGATCTCGGCGGCAATCGCCGCCGCGGTCTCTATACTGTCGGCAATATGCGACGGGAGATTAGGCTGGCCTATTTCCTCCATAGCGGCACGGAAAAGTTCGCGATCCTCGCCGCGCTTAATCGATTCGGCCGAGGTTCCCAACAACTGAATATTATTCTCCGCCAGGAAGCCGGACTCGTTCAGTTCCATGGCAAAGTTGAGGGCGGTCTGTCCCCCCAGAGTCGCCAAAAGGCCGTCCACCTTTTCTTTAAGCAGGATATTGCGGATCACATCGGTATGGAGCGGCTCGAGGTAGACTTGGTCCGCCATACCCGTATCGGTCATTATAGTGGCCGGATTACTGTTGACCAGCACAACTTCGATTCCCTCGGACTTAAGAGTACGACAGGCCTGGGTTCCGGCATAGTCAAACTCGGCCGCCTGACCGATGACAATCGGACCGGAGCCGATGACCATGACCTTTTTTAAACGTGAGGACTTAGGCATACGCTTCCTTCTTTATTCTATTCTTTGCGTATTATAACGCAGCGGCGCGCAATTCATCGCGCATGCGCAGAGCCGCCGTACGGGTCGCCGCAGCATAATCGGCACCTGCCGCGTATCTCGAAGCGTTACGCCAGGCGGCGATAAGGCTACGCGAGGCATTGACCAGAGCGCCGTAATTTTCGGAGGTAAAGCCGGCCGCGCAATCCGCCGCCGCTCCTCCCTGCGCGCCGTAACCCGGGATCAGGAAAAACGTCCGCGGCAAAACAGCGCGAATCAGCCTGGCCTCGGTAGGCCAGGTGGCGCCCACAACCGCACCGATCGAACTGAAACCGCATGCTCCGATCAAATCCGGATCATTGCCCCACTTGGCGACCAGACGGGCAACTCTAGCGTAGAGAGGTTCTCCCTCAACCTCGAGATCCTGCAACTCCGCCGCGGACGGGTTGGAAGTGCGCACCAATACAAATAGGCCTTTGTTAAATTTACGGCAGGCGGCCAGAAACGGCTCCATTCCGTCCGTGCCCAGATAAGGATTAACGGTCAGCGCATCGGCGGCGCTCTCCCCTCCCAGCCAGGCCGCGGCATAGGCCTGAGCAGTGGAGCCGATATCGCCGCGTTTGGCATCGGCAATGACGAGCAGACCCTTCTCCCGCGCCAGGCGCATGGTCTGCTCAAGACAATCAATTCCCGGCTGCCCCAACTGTTCGTAAAAGGCAACTTGCGGCTTAACTGCCGGAATTATGTCGGCCACGAAATCAATTAAATTTCGATTGAATTCCCCGATCAGTTCGGCAAGCCTGGCACTCAGTTCATAACGTTCGCTTCCGGGACGACGTGCGCCGATCCCGACAAATTCAGTCAAGCGCTCCTGCTCGCTCTTCGAAAAATACTTGTTTAACAAATACGGGGGCAGGACACTTAGTT
>JAAZJE010000014.1 GCA_012800515.1 Clostridiaceae bacterium | reverse complement strand
TGTGACTGGATTCACATTGATGTTATGGACGGGATCTATGTTCCGAATATGTCTTTCGGTTTTCCGATTGTCGAGGCGATTCGCCGTTCAACCGATCTGCCGCTCGACTGCCATTTGATGATCGATACCGCACCTCTGTATGTGCGCGAGTTTGCCAAGGCCGGAGCCGATACGATTGTGGTTCATCCCGATGCCTGTACGCACCTGCACAGGGTTATTCAAGCGATTAAGGACGAAGGAGTTTCGGCCGGTGTCGCTTTGAATCCGGCAACCCCACTCTCCGTTTTGGATGAGATTTTACCGGAACTGGATCTGGTTCTGCTGATGAGCGTCAATCCAGGCTACGGTGGACAGAAATATATTCCTGCGGTAACCGACAAGATTCGCCGTCTGCGCGCCATAATCGACGAACGCGGATTGGACATTCATCTGCAGGTAGACGGCGGTATTTCCGTTGATACGATCGGAATAGCCCGTGCCGCCGGTGCCAATGCCTTTGTGGCCGGCAGTGCCGTTTTTAACGCCGGTGACCCGACGCGCTCGATTGCCGAGTTGCGCGCCGCCGCCCGCCGTGGAACGGACATTTTAGTTTGATTTGTCCCACCGCTCTCCGAAGATGTCTGCATGTGAAGAAACCTACACATATTTTGCCGCGCTTCGACCCACGGAAATTCGGCAGAGCGGTTGCGTTCTTCTTTCACTGAACGGTTCTTGTGAAATCAATTCCTTCACCGAACGTCTGATTATTTCCGCTACGCGCATTATCGCCGTGGACGGCGGCTGGTCTCATTTAAAAAACCTGGGATGCCGTCCCGACCTTCTGGTCGGCGATCTGGATTCACTCCCAGAGGAGGCATCCGCCGATCCGCTTCTGAACGATGTTGCCTGCCAACTGTATGATCGCGATAAGGACGAAACGGATACTGAACTGGCTTTGAATTTAGCCGTTAGGGAAGGAGCGGACATGATTGTTCTGCTCGGCGCAATGAGCGCTGAGCGTCCGGATCATACTCTTGCCACCCTATATTTAGCACTGGATAAGGCCGGAGAAGGCGTGCGAACCCTCTTGACCGACGGTCGCAGTGTCTTGATCCCTATGGTCGGCCCGGATCGTTGTCGAGTCGATTTAACAGATTTCCAGGCAAGTTTGGCTGACACAGACCGCGATTTGTACATTTCTCTGCTACCGCTGACACGTGAGGTTTGCGGTGTGACGACCGAAAATCTGCGCTGGTCGTTGACCGATTCCTGTCTTGCTCGAAAAGAGGCGCGGGGAATCAGCAATGAACCGGTACCGGGGAACAATTTCTTCACGATCAGCTTTGCAACCGGAAATCTCCTGGTCTGCCTGACCTCCGAAAACTGAATACCGTATAATTCAATCAAAGACCGCCGCCCCGAAAGGCGGCGTTTGTCATTTTTTGTCGAAAAAAAGACAAAATATCGACTGCAACAATCATTCAGAATGTGAGTAACAATATTCTGACATGGAGGTCAGCGCAATGAACTACAATCAATCTAACTTTAATTCCCCGACACCGGCGGGTGACCCCCCGGCAATGCCGTTCAGCGGCTCGACATCGACGGGCACTTCCTCGACAACGCCTATTGCCGGCTCAATATCCGCAGAGAACGCTCCGAGATCCGGCGGCGGCTTTTCGGGAGGCCCGGCCAATGCCCCTATGCCTGGGGATCAGTCTCAGCAACGAGGTGGGAACTACGGTCGAAAGCGGGACAAATTGGTAATTTTCCAAATCAGACGGACGATCGGCACTTTATCCACATCAAAGAGCGGTTGGAACAAGGAGGTAAATATTGTTGCCTGGAACGACAGACCGGCTCGCCTCGACATACGAGAGTGGAACCCCGAGCGCACCCGCATGTCGCGGGGGGTGGCGCTGAGTGACAAGGAAACCAAAAAACTGATGCAGATTCTGGAAGAATGGTACGGCATGGGACATAGTGTCGCCGAGTTCTCCGGAGAGGAGGAATCGCGAAGCGCCGTCGGCGTACAGAACATAGAACAGAGCAACAAGGGGGTAGGGGAGCCGCAGGGCTATTCTTCTTCACCGCCGTCGGGAAATCAGTTGCCGTTGCCGGAAACGAATAATCATCCGCCATCGTAGGTGGACTACCTAGGCGGTGCGACTCGAAAAAGGAAAGCGCGTGAGCCGCAAATCGCCGCTCACGCGTCTCTTTGTGTCTGGGATTTTGCGGGATCAGAAAATACCGAGGATCTGCTCTCCGTCGATCTCTATGTCCTCCGCCGCCGGTTTTGGCGGCAGTCCCGGCATAGTCATGATTTCCCCGGCCAGGCAGACGATAAAGCCGGCACCGGCGCTGAGCTGAACATCACGCACGGTGAAGACATAGTCCTTGGGTGCACCCAGCATAGTAGGGTCATCGGAAAGCGAGTACTGAGTTTTTGCCACGCAAATCGGCAGGTTTTTATAACCGGCACGTTCGAAACGGCGCAGATTCCGCAGCGCCTCCTTGCTCCAGTCGACTCGTCCGGCGCCGTAGATTGTCTTGGCGATTTTATCGAGCTTATCACGATAGCTGAGTGACAAATCATAGAGCGGGGTCAGGGGGCGAGGCTCTTCGGTGTCGAGCATATCCAGAACATTACCCAGCAATTCCCGGCAACCGTCGCCGCCTTCGGTAAAGGCGGTCACGACCGCCGACGTGACGCCGTTTGCGGTGCAGACATCGGAGAGGGATTTGAGCTCGGCTTCGGTATCGGAGGGGAAGCGGTTGATGGCGATCGTGACAGGAACCGCAAAGTTCTTAAGATTCTCAATATGACGAACCAGGTTAGCGGTACCGGCCAGCATGGCTTCGACGTTCTCACTGTCGAGGTTGGCACGGGCAACGCCGCCGTTATACTTCAGTGCCCGTACAGTGGCCACAACGACAATGGCCTGTGGAGCGAATTCTCCGGCACGTGAGGTGATGTCGACAAATTTTTCGGCTCCCAGGTCGGCACCGAAGCCGGCTTCGGTAACAACGATATCACCGAGTTTAAGCGCCAGACGCGTTGCGGCGATACTGTTCGAGCCGTGGGCGATATTGGCAAAAGGTCCTCCGTGGACGAGAACAGGGCTGCCGTTCAGGGATTGAACGAGGTTGGGGTCAAAAGCATCAACCAGCAAAGCGGCCATGGCACCGTCGACTTTGAGATCTGCCGTGGTGACCGGCTTATTGTCATAAGTAAAAGCCACAACCATCTTACCGAGTCGCTCACGAAGATCCCGACGATTCTTGGACAGGCAGAACACGGCCATAACCTCAGATGCGACGCTTATCTGCCAGTGATCCTCACGGGGAACACCGTTAGATCTACCGCCCAATCCGATCACGATATTGCGTAAGGCGCGGTCGTTCATATCGAGGCAACGTTTCCAGAAAATGCGAGTCGGGTCTATATTTAACTCATTTCCCTGGTATATATGGTTGTCCAGAACCGCTGCGGCCAGATTGTTCGCTGCGGTGATGGCACCTATATCGCCGGTAAAATGCAGATTTATCGACTCCATAGGGGTGATAGATGCTTCGCCGCCGCCGGTCGCTCCGCCTTTTACGCCGAAAACGGGACCCAGAGAAGGTTCGCGCAGGCAGATCAGTGATTTATGCCCGGCAGCATGGAGAGCCTGTCCCAGACCGATGGTAATGGTCGTCTTACCCTCGCCGGCCGGTGTGGGGTTGATTGCGGTTACCAAAACCAGCTTGCCTTGTGGTTCGGCGGCGAGACGCTCGTTGAGTGTCTCAACTCGCAGTTTTGCCTTATCCCAGCCATAGGGAATATACTCATCGGTTTGGATTCCCAAATCGGCGATAACTTCGCTTAGCGGTCGAACAGTGTGCTTTTTTTCAGTAGTAATTTGTTTACCCATTTATGTCTCCCATTCTTAGTGGTGCTTTGCTGGTATAATACCACAAGTATTGTCTTTAGATGGAGGAAATCTAATGCAGAGCCGACCGTTGAGTGAATTTTGTCTCCTCAGTCGCAGCAAAATTAATCTCTTTTTACAAATCGGACCGGTAATTCCGGAAATCGGCCTGCATCGCCTGACAACGGTTATGCAGGAGTTGGAATATGCAGACGATATTAGGTTCCGTTATAGCCCGCCGTGTGCGACTCGCGCTACTCTGCAGAGCTATATACCGCCGCCCGATTCATCCGCAAAGAGTGTGCAATATGAGTTGGGTAATTGGCTGATGCGTATTACTGTCAGAGGAGATGTTGAATCGCCTTTGAATGAGAGCAATCTTTGCCTTCGCGCCATGAATGTATATTATGCAGATTTTATTAAGCAGCTTCCCTTGTCGGAAGATAGTGTGCGGCCGTATCGCTTTTTCGCGCTGGATTTACACAAGCGCATACCGACGGGAGCCGGTCTGGGAGGGGGAAGTTCCAATGCGGCAACTGTACTCTTGGTGCTGAACGAACTGTTTGAAGCGATTAATTTCGAAACAAATCTACCCAATCTCGCTCAGACTCTCGGCAGCGATGTGCCTTATTTCCTTTACGGGGAGACGGCTCTTTGTTCCGGGGTGAGAGGAGAGGTATATCCTTTGCCGCCCCTGCCGAAGCTGGGAGTTCTGCTACTCATACCGCCCCGACAGGTAAGTGCCGGAGCTGCTTTTGCGGCTTGGGATGGGCTGACTGTCGGTGAAAGCACGGTTACGGAAATTGAAATGATCGACACCGAGGAGCATATACGCTCTTTTTCCTGGACACAACCGGACAGAATTTTATGGTCGGCACTGAAAAATGATTTTGAAGCACTCGATGAATACCATAATACTGTAGCCGCCTTGCGTAGTCGACTGGCAGATCTCGGTGCCCTGCATACTCAACTGAGCGGTAGCGGACCGACAGTCTTTGCGCTTTTTCCAGACCGCGCCGCCGCGGAAGCGGCAAATATTTCCTTCGATGCGACAGATCGCGACGGAAGTTCCGTCTATGAGGATTGGCAGCGCATTGTGACGGAGACTTATAATAGCCGATCGTATATTGACGGAAAGGGCGCGTAGCCTTATTATCCATAGCAATGCAAGTTTTGTCGGCGGTGCCGGTCTTGTCGTGCACAAAATCCGATATGAATGTATAATATGCAATCTGAATCTTGCTTCGGGAGTAATAGTAATTACAGTCTCGGAGAGATTAAAAATAAGCGGGCAGGAGAGCGGAATGAAACTGACTCTAGCGCAGAAAATTATAAAGAATCACTTGGTGAGCGGAGATATTTTTGAAGGCCGGGAAGTTACGGTTCGAATCGATCAGACCTTGACTCAAGATTCGACCGGGACGATGGCCTATTTGCAGTTTGAGCAACTTGGAAAGGATCGTGTTGAGACCGAACTCTCGGTTTCCTACGTGGATCACAATATGCTCCAGACCGGATATCAGAATGCCGATGACCATTACTTCTTGCAAACCATGGCTGCCAGGTACGGCATCCATTTTTCCCGACCGGGTAACGGCGTCTGTCATCAGGTACATCTGGAGCGTTTTTCCCGACCTGGCTCGACGCTGCTCGGTTCCGACAGCCATACGCCGACCTCCGGCGGAGTCGGTATGCTGGCGATCGGAGCGGGTGGAATGGACGTTGCCCTTGCGATGGCCGGAGAACCCTTCACTATGCCACGACCACAGATAATTTATGTCAATCTGATTGGCCGCTTGCCTGATTGGGTGACGGCGAAGGACGTCATACTAACTATTTTAGGCAAGCTGAGTGTCAGCGGCGGTGTCGGCTCCATTATTGAATACGGTGGCGAGGCTCTGTCCACCATGACGGTTCCGGAACGCGCGACTTTGACCAATATGGGCGCGGAGCTGGGTGCCACAACTTCGATTTTTCCCGCTGATGGAATTACACGACAATATTTTATCGCTCAGGGTCGGGAAGAGGATTTTGTACCCTTAACGGCGGATGAAGGAGCCAAGTATGACCGGGTGATTGAGGTTAACTTATCGGAGCTTGTTCCCATGGTTGCCAAGCCCTACAGTCCGGACAATGTCGTACCGGCCGAAGATCTGGCGGATGTGAAGATCAGTCAGGTCTGTATAGGCAGTTGCACCAATTCTTCATACGTTGACATGATGCGGGTTGCGGAGATTTTGCGTGGCCGGACGGTGCATCCGGAGGTTTCCCTGGCTATCGCGCCGGGATCACGACAGGTTCTGACTATGCTGGCCGAGAGCGGCGGTCTGGCAGCGATGTTGGCCGCCGGAGCCCGTATCCTCGAAAGCGGTTGCGGTCCGTGCATCGGTATGGGCCAGGCGCCGCGGACCGACGGAGCATCCCTGCGGACGATCAATCGCAACTTCTATAATCGTTCCGGCACGGCTTCGGCAAAAGTGTACCTATGTAGCCCGGAAGTGGCGGCCGTCAGTGCTCTTACCGGCGTGATCACCGACCCGCGCCGAACCGATTATAGACTGCCGCAAGTTGAAAATCCCGCCAAGTTCGCCGTAAATGACAATATGATTATTCCGCCGCTGCCGATCGAAGCCGCACGACAGGTTGAGATTGTGCGTGGACCGAATATCCAGCCTTTCCCGGTCGGCCGGGCTCCGGAAGAGGGAGATTTGACGCACGAAGCGTTGATCGTATTGGGCGACGATATTTCGACCGATCATATAATGCCTTCGACGGCGGCACTACTACCTTTTCGATCGAATATTCCCAAGCTGGCACAGCACTGTCTGGAACCGTGTGACCCGACTTTTCCGCAGCGGGCGCGGGAGGCGGGCGGCGGCTTTATCATCGCCGGCAGAAATTACGGCCAGGGTTCCAGTCGTGAGCACGCAGCGCTGGCGCCGGTTCAGCTGGGCATCAGAGCGGTCATCGCAATTTCCTTTGCCCGGATTCATCTGGCCAACCTAATCAATAACGGTATTTTACCGTTTAATTTCATCTGCCCCGCGGATTATGACCTGATTGAACAGGGTGACGTCCTGACTTTGCCCGACCTTGCCGCTCAGATCAGGGAAGCTGCGAACGGGAAGAACGTTAAACTGATAAATCAAACCAAGGGCAAAACGATAGAACTGTATTTGGCGGCCGGCTCGCAGCAGATTGAGTATCTGCTCCACGGCGGTCGTTTGCTCTATGCCAAAGCAAAATCTAAATCATGATGAGAGGCTGATATGGACGAGATTAATAAAAAGGGACCGACCGCGGAACTGGTCGCCACTTATGATGAAAATGTGCAAAATGACTTGCGCATCGACCCGGAACTTTTCCGTCGCTACAATGTCAAACGCGGTCTGCGTAATGACAACGGTACCGGCGTCCTTGTCGGCTTAACCGAGGTGGGTGAAGTTTACTCCTACATCCTCGACGATGCCGAGCGCATACCGACCGAGGGCTACTTGTTCTATCGCGGCTTGTCGATCACAGATATTGTCCGCGGGTTCTATGGCAGCGGTAGACTTGGATTTGAGGAATGTGCCTCGCTTTTGCTGTTCGGGCATCTCCCGACTGAGAGTCAGCTGAAAGCTTTCCACGACTCTTTGACCGAAAATTCGTACTTACCGCCGAGTTTTACCGAGGACATGATTTTTCGCTATCCGAGCAGGGATATCATGAATAAGCTGGCGCGCAATGTTCTGGCTCTCTACGCCCATGACCCGGATGGGGATTCAATTGATTTGCAAAATGTTTTGCGTCAGTCGTTGATGCTGATTGCCCGTTTTCCTTTACTGATTGCCTACTCGTATGTGGCGATGTTGCATTATCTCGACAATAAAAGTCTGTTCGTCCATGCTCCTTTGCCGGAGTATTCGATCGCCGAGAACATTCTGCGGATGATTCGTCCGAGCGGGGAGTTTACCGAGCTGGAGGCGCGAATTCTCGATCTTATGTTAGTTTTACACGCCGAGCACGGCGGTGGTAACAACTCTACCTTTGCCGTACGCGCCGTCACATCAACCGGCACCGATACGTATTCGGCCATTGCGGCGGGAATCGGCTCACTTAAAGGGCCGCAACACGGCGGTGCGGCTAATAAAGCTTTTCAGATGATGGAGCATCTGAAAGAGACGGTGAAGGATTACGGATCCGATCTCGAAATTCGCAATGCTTTGATTTCCCTTTTGGCCAAGAAGAGCTTCGACCAAACCGGTCTGATCTACGGTATCGGACACGCGGTCTACACTCTGTCCGACCCACGGGCGGTATTATTGCGTGAGCACGCCGAAGATCTGGCCGTTGCCATGGGCCGAGAGGAGGAGTTCGCTTTCTATAGGAAGATTGAGGCTTTGGCACCGCAGGTCTTGCGCGACTATCGTGGCGAGCCGGATAAGCCCTACTGCGCCAATGTGGACTTCTATTCCGGACTGGTTTACGACATGCTTAATATTCCGTCGGAGTTGTTCACACCCCTCTTTGCCGCCGCCCGTGTCGCCGGCTGGTCGGCGCATCGTTTGGAGGAGCTGGGCAGTAGCGGAAAAATCATTCGCCCGGCCTACAAAAATGTTAAGCGTCGCCGCAAGTACCGCTCCATGCCCGAGCGCCGCGCCGGTTTGGATGAGGAATTGTCTCCGCAGAGCTTCTTCCAATAGGAAAGAAGGAACAGCCTCCGCGTTTTTGCGAAGGCTGTTTGTTGGTGACCCTAGGGAGAATCGAACTCCCGTTTCCGCCTTGAGAGGGCGGCGTCTTAGCCGCTTGACCATAGGGCCGAAAGCAGAACAGATAATACCATGAGCTTTTGAACAATGCAAATCCGAGAGAATAATCTGAAAACAAGTTCCGCTTTGCGGGTTGCGCTCGTTACCGGCGCTTCCTCCGGTCTGGGGCGCGAGTATGCGATTCAGCTTGCCGCCCGACGAACCGATACGCCGGGACGCGAACCCTGGTTTAATTTCACGGAGCTCTGGTTGTCGGGACGCGACCTCGTCCGATTAACGGAAACCGCGCAGCTTTGCGTTCCCGTGCCCTGTCGCCTGTTCATCGGTGATTTGATAGCCGAATCGAACGAATCGGCAGGCGAATTGAGCCGGGCATTGGATAATCCGGAGATCGAAGTCGCTATTTTGGTCAATTCGGCCGGTCTGGGTTTTGCGGGTCGATTTGCGGCGCAATCCAAGGAACAAATAAGCAATACGGTGCGGTTGAATTGTGAAGCACTTACGTTGTCGGTACATCGGGCTTTGCCGCGAATGAAGAGCGGGAGTGCCGTGCTGAACCTGGCCTCATCGGCGGCATTTATTCCCCAGCCGGGCTTTGCCGTTTATGCGGCCGCCAAGTCCTACGTCTTGAGTTTTTCACGGGCTCTCAACGCCGAGCTGGCAGAGTCGGGAATTCGGGTGATTGCGGTCTGTCCCAATGCCGTTGCGACACCGTTTCAAATCAGAGCCGGAGTCGGAGAGATTCGCGGCATCAAACGCCTCGGTATGGAGCGGGCGGAACGGGTAGTTGAACGGAGCTGGAAGGCGCTGCGACGAAACCGTGATGTGGCCATTTCCCATTTCACCGCTCGCCTTGTGCGTTGGGCGGGAAAAATGCCCAACCGCCGGCTGATCAAATTATTCAACAGACAATAAAATATGGTAGAATTCTGCCATTGAACTTGAAAGAGGTGTTCTTATGCTCCTGGAAAAATATCGCGTAGCCGATCCGACAAATTTCTCATTGAGTGATTATTCAACCGATGATGACGGTGGTCTGGACAAGACTACGGTTTGCGAGCAACTCATGCCGGCGAATATCAAAAAGATGAGAAAATTGCAGGAATGCCTGTATGCGGAAAACCGCAAGGCCCTGCTGATCGTTTTGCAAGCGATGGACGCCGCCGGCAAGGACGGGATAATACGTCATGTTATGACCGGGCTTAATCCGCAGGGCACGAAGGTTACACCGTTCAAACAACCGTCGGTGGAAGAACTGGATCATGACTATATGTGGAGAATTCACAAAGTGATCCCCCCGCGCGGCGAGATCGGAATTTTCAATCGTTCTCATTACGAAGAGGTAATCGTAACGAGAGTAAGAAATCTGTTGCCTAATCAGATGTTGCCGCCGGAATTGGTGGATGATCAGGTTTGGGGGAACCGTTTCCGCCAGATTAATAGCTACGAGCGCTATTTGGCCGAGAACGGCATATACACGATAAAGTTCTTTCTATATATCTCCAAGGATGAACAGCGGGATCGCCTCCTGGCCCGTCTGGATGAGCCGGATAAGAACTGGAAATTTTCGGTTTCTGATATTGAAGAGCGTGAGCACTGGGACGACTATCATCGAGCATATGAGGAGATGATTCAGGCAACCGCAACGGAAACGGCTCCCTGGTATGTGATCCCGGCGGATCGCAAGTGGTTTGCCCGCTATCTGGTTTCGGAGATCGTACGGGACACGCTGGAAAATATGAATCTGGTCTATCCTGATCCCAGTCCGGCGGTCCTGGCTAATATGGATGAGTTGCGGCAGCATCTGCTGAATAATTAGTATTACCGCCGCGGTATGGATTGGCGGGTTTCGTATCAACAGGTTATGTCAGCGAGCCGCCTGTGTGCTACAATTACGACATATTGCTACGGCTCATCAGAAAGAAAGGACAGATATAAAATGAGTGATTGTGTTCAGGCCGATCGGCCAATTACCGGCGATATGTTGATAATGGATGTTATACAGAGAGATACGGGTTGCGCGCCGATTTTCTTTGCCAACGGACTGCATTGTCTGGGCTGCGCGATGGCGCATCATGAGACACTGGAGCAGGCGTGTGCCGTACATGGTATGGATATCGACAAATTATTGGATCAACTCAATGAATATTTTGCGGTAACTGCCGCACCGGCCGACGGTTGTGCCGGTTGCGCCGGTTGCGATCCGGGCAATAATTGAGTTTGACCGAGCCGGGCGATCAATCGCGTGGCTCATATTTTACGACAGGAGGATATAGATCGGTATGAGTGTTCACGAGTACAAATGTCCCAGCTGTGGCGCTCCACTAATTTTTGGTAGCGAGACACAGAACATGATGTGCGAATATTGCGGTAGTGAGTTCGACGTTCAGACCGTAATCGATTACAACGAGAGCCGGGTGCGCGCGGCCGAATCAGCGGCGCGAGCCGAAGCACAAAATAGGGATGCCTGGCAGACATCCGCCCCTCAGTATTGGGAAGAAGGAGATACGTCAAATGTGGCTGTTACCTACTCTTGTTCCTCCTGCGGTG
>JAAZJE010000145.1 GCA_012800515.1 Clostridiaceae bacterium | reverse complement strand
TACACTATCCGAACCAGTTGCCGTACAGGTATTCGTTCCTTTACAGCTTTGTGCTGGTGATTATTGCGGTGCGGGCATTGATGAATCTGCGCTACTTGAAGAAGGGAATCGCGTTGGGTGCGGGCTCTCTTCTGATAGTCGTTATTGTGCTCGCCGAAGTGCTGTTCAAGGACAAGGTCCCGCCTGAGTCAGTATATGTAAGCATTGTTTTTATTGTTATTTACATTTTAGCGATGCGTCCGCGGACGCGGCGGCGGCTGTCCTATTCGCTGGCGGCGCTTTTCCTCTGCATTATGGTGCTGTGCGAGTCGCTGGTCAGCTCGATTCTTTTGCTGAACCAAGTGGGTAAGAATGAAGGTTTCACAAGTCATGAGGGCTACACCGGAGATCTGGCGGCGGTCACGAATGTTATCGAAGCTGTAAAGAAGAATGATCCCGGTTTTTGGCGCCTGGAGATTCTGCCGGCGAAGTCGACCGATGATCCGGCGCTCTACAACTACAACGGTCTGACGATTTTCTCCTCGACGGTGAACAAGCCGACTGCTCAGAGCATGCGGAATATGGGCTTCCACGGAAATAATATTAATTCCTACAAGTACGTAAATTCGACTGCACTGACCGATATGCTTTTCGGGATTCGTTACCGTATTTCTAAAAATCAATCCTGGAATGATCCTCGCTGGACGAATCTGGCCATGACCGAGATCGGCGTGAACGTCGATGGCGATAAGAATCCGTATCTGTACAAGAATGATGAGGCGCTGACACCGCTGTGGTTTATCCATGAGGAGCCGGACAGCTTGAGACTGCGCTCGCAAAACGCGTTCGAGAATCTGCAGACGCTGTTGACGGCGGCGGATCCGAGCTTGAGCGATGTGGTGAATTTTCAGAAAATCGAGGTTTTGAGCGGGCTTAATGTTACGCCGCGCGCGGGCTCCGAACGGAACGGCTACCGCTTTGATTTGGAGAATAATAAGAAGGATACACAGGTTACGGTCTATATCGACGTTACGGAAGACTCTTGGCAGTATTTCCATATCGATACGAGTCGCAGGACGGAGATTAGGGTGTGGCGCGAAAGCGACAACGAGTTCTATGTGGAACCGACGACGGTTACGGATGACCCGATGGACGAAAGTTCGGAGAAGAAGGATATCGACGACAGACGGACAGTTTCGGTAAATAAACCGGATATAGATAAGGGTGAAAGCTCCGAACCGCCGGCTTCGCGTACAACGGGCGGGAATATTCAGTCGCGGAATATGCGGGTTCCGGAAATGATCGATGCCGGATTTGTGAAGGCGGGTGACCGGGTGACTTTGCATGTCAAACAGAATGCGGACGATGCGACGGCGTTCACGCTTTACAGCGCGAACCTGACGGCAGCGGGGCTGACGCGGGCGTATGAGACGATTGCGCCGCAGATGCTACAGAATATTCGTTGGAATTCGCGGTATTTGATTGGGGAATTGACAGCGCCGAAGGACGGCTATGCATTTGCGACAATTCCTTGGGACAGAGGCTGGAAGGTCAGTGTGAACGGTTTGCAGGTGACGCCGGTGTCGGTGCAGAATGCTTGGCTGGCGATTCCGGTCAAGGAGGGAGTAAACCGGATTGAGATGTGTTACACGCCGCCGGGCTTCGAGACGGGGTTGATCGCAACTGTGCTGTCACTGCTGGGCCTTGTCTTCATAGTGCTGTTGACGGCGGCGATTCGTCTCAAACGCGATGAACGGCGGCGCAGAAAACGCGAAGCAGCGGCGCGGATAACCCTGAGCGACATTCGTCTCCCGGATCGCGAGGAGTAGGCGCGTAGAGTCGAACGGACGGCTTCGTGAGCGGAAAAGGCCGGATAAAAAGTCGCGATTTAGCGAGATTTAGCCCAAAAAGCACCGAAAACAGGGTGATTTTCCGGATTTGACAAAAATGGGCTTGACAGCTGAATTTTATTTGCTAGAATAGGCGAGCCGACGTTCGGGCTGTCGCTGTTTGGTTGTCTGCCCGGCCCGGCAGTTAATTTTGTGGAGGATATGATGAAGACATTTATGGCCAAAGCCGCCGAAGTTGAGCGGGAATGGTATGTGATAGATGCGGCGGGACAGACGCTGGGGCATCTGGCGACGACGATCGCG
>JAAZJE010000144.1 GCA_012800515.1 Clostridiaceae bacterium | reverse complement strand
ATGAATTTTCAGTCGCGCGACCGACAGCGGTGGAAACAGCGCCGGTCGAGCCAGTTTTTGAAGGCAACAATGACATTTGGCTGGAGAAGCTGCCGCTTGAATTGCGTTACCGCATTCGGATTGACGAACCGATGAGCGCCCATACGACGTATAAGGTCGGCGGTCCGGCGGATTATTTTTTCGCCGCTCGTTCCGTTGACGATTGTCGCCATATCTTAGCCGCTGTTGAAGCCGTTGAGATTCCAATGATAGTCGCCGGGCTCGGCTCTAATATGCTGGTCTCGGACAGAGGTTTTCGCGGTTTGATCCTTAATATCGGTGCCGACTGGACCGGAATTGAGAAGTTGAATATCGAGCAGGTCGCGAAACGCTACGGCCTGTCGGCAGATAAGATTCGTGCCGAGCTGGAATTGCTAGGTCGCGGCGATTATCCCGGCGACCTTGGTAGTGACCCGGTCTTTTTGATTGCCCAAGCCGGTACTCCTCTGGTCGATGTTGCCGCTTTTGCGCGGGCACGCGATTTGGCCGGCCTGGAATTTGCCTGCGGCATTCCGGGAAGCGTCGGCGGCGCTGCAATTATGAACGCCGGAGCTTACGGCGGTTCGATTGAGCAGACCGCTCTGTTCTCCGTTTCTTTGAATCGGAAGGGTGAACTGTATCTGACCGGAGCCGGCGACCGGCCTTTTTCCTATCGGAGTAGCCATTTTAAGAACGCCGGGGCCATCGTTACCGAGGTTGCCTTTGTTGTCCGGCCGGGAGATCCTGAACTGATTCGGAGTCGTACCGAGAACTTTACCCAACGCCGCAACAGGAGCCAGCCGCTGGATCTGCCCAGCGCCGGCTCCGTCTTTAAGCGTCCGCGCAACGACTGCTATGTCGGGCCGATGATTGATAACTGCGGCCTCAAAGGTCTGCGGGTCGGCGATGCCCAGGTCTCCGAAAAGCATGCGAACTTTATCGTCAATGTCGGCGCGGCGACCGCCGCCGATATCCGGAATCTTATTGCTCTGGTAAAGAAGCGGGTTTTCGAGGAGTACGGCGAAGTGCTCGAACCGGAGATCTGCTTTATCGGCGACTTTGACGCGGAATAGTTGAACCGTCGGCTTTGTAAGGAAGAGCGGAGGCGGTAGCGGCTCTGCGGAAAAAAACGAAAGGAGATAACATGGAAGTTATAATTCTGACCGGTATGTCCGGCAGTGGCAAGAGTGTTGTTGCGGATTATCTCGAGGACATGGGCTTCTTTTGTGTGGACAATATTCCGCCGCAGATTTTGGTTAATTTGGTTCGGACTTTTATGCACGGGCAGGGCGGCGAGGGTTACGGTATCAAGCAGCTGGCTTTTGTTATCGACGTGCGAAGCGCGGAGTTCTTTTCCGGGCTGGAAGAGGCTCTTAATGAGTTGGATGAGCTTGAAATCCGTTGCCGCGTTATTTTTCTGGATGCCAAGGACGAGGTGCTGGTCAGCCGCTATCGCCAGACTCGACGCAACCATCCGATGGGGTCGAATTTGCCGCTCAGCAAGGCGATCGCGGCGGAGCGTATGCTACTCGCACCGATCCTGGAGCGTGCCGATGACTATATCGATTCTTCATCATTTACTCTGCCGCAGATGCGCGACTATATTTACAATCTGGTTGGAAAGTATGAGAGCATTGAACAGCGTTTGTCGATTTTGATTACGTCGTTCGGTTTCAAGTACGGTATCCCCGAGGATTGCGATTTAATCGAGGATGTGCGTTTTGTGCCGAATCCGTACTATGATGAAGAGCTGCGTGAGCTCAATGGTCTGGATCCGGCAGTGCGGACAAAGGTGTTGGACAATGCGGTGACGCAGGGTTATTTGCAACGTCTGTTGGATTTACTGCTTTACTTGATGCCGCACTACGTCAACGAGGGCAAGGTGAGGCTGACGATCGGGATGGGTTGCACCGGTGGCCGCCATCGTTCGGTCGCGATCGCCAAAGCCCTGGGCGAACGACTGCGTGAGGCCAATTTACGTGTCGTGGTAGTGCACCGTGATATAGGGCGGGATCTGCTTAGTCAGAACTGATAATATAATATGCAGGCAATGATGGAATACTATGAAGCGCTGTTACGCTTTGCGCGTGATCCCTACAGCGGGCCGGAAATAGTGGTGATCGGCGGCGGGACGGGTCTGGCGACTTTGTTGCGCGGACTGAAGATGTTTACATATCAGCTGACGGCGGTGGTGACCGTGGCGGATGACGGTGGTTCATCGGGGCTGTTGCGCCGCGATATGGGAATCCTCCCGCCGGGCGATATTCGTAATTGTCTGATGGCTCTGGCCGATACCGAGCCCCTGATGACTGAACTGATAAACTATCGCTTCCGCAACGGGCAGCTGTCGGGGCATAATTTCGGTAATTTGTTCATTGCCGCAATGTCCGAGATCTGCGGTAATTTTTTCGACGCTGTGACCAATTTCAGTAAAGTCCTGCGGGTGAGGGGACGAGTTCTGCCGGTTTCGCTGGCGGATATAACAATTAGAGCCGAACTTGCCGACGGGAGCGTGATCGAGGGTGAGCACGCCATCGGGGGACGCAGGGCGACTCCGGAGACCCCGATTTGCCGCATTCGCATGACCCCCGAGCAGGCACCGGCCTTTGACAAGGCTATAGCCGCAATTGATGCCGCCGACCTGATCATTTGTGGCCCCGGAAGTCTCTACACAAGCATAATTCCGGATTTACTCTTTCCGGAAGTTGTTGCCGCAATACGTCGTTCACGTGCGCCGCGGATTTTTATCTGCAACCTGATGACGCAGCCTTCCGAGACGATGGGCTATGACTGTTCCGATCATATTCGTGCGGTTCTCGACAACGTCGAACTCGAAACGGCGGCGGGATTGTTTGATTATTGTGTGGCGAGTGACAGTTCGATCTCGCCGGAGACCTTACTTCGCTATGCCGAGCAGTCCGCCGAGCCGGTCGTTTTTGATCGCGAAGCTGTCGAGGCTCTGGGTGTGCGCCTGGTTACGGTTCCCTTGGCAACCGTGGAGGAAGGAAAACTGCGGCATGACCACGTGCTCTTGGCGCGAACTGTACTGTCCCTGGGCTTGAGTCACGCCGCTGAACGTGATGCTGCCGTGTAAAAGTGGTGAATATGGCTTCGTTTTCACAAAAGGTAAAGAACGAACTTTGCGAATTGTTAGTTGAGGACGGCTTTGCCGCACAGGCAGAGGTTTCGCTGGATACTGTTTTAATGTTCTCCGGCAGCCTGCGGGGAAATACCTTGAGGATCGGAACCGCACTGCGCGAATTGGCGGCGTTGCTGCGGGATCGAATCCAAACTGTTTCCGGTCAGCCCAGCAATGTACGCCGCTCGCGCTCAATGTGGCATTTGACGGTTAACGCTCCTTCATTGGTTCGAGCCATTCAGCGACATTTGCTTGATAACTATGGCTTTACCTACGAGCATGGCTTTGTCGGAGGAAAATTTGCCGATATCGGAGCTGAGGATGTTGCGGGAGAAGGGGGTGAATCTGTCTTCGCCGAATTTACGGATGCAGTTGCCGAAACCTCGTCGGTCGCCCTCGACGACATAGTACTCACAGTCGATAATCTCGCTGCGGAGCTTGCCGCCGAAGGCATTTCACGGGCAAGCCTGTTCCGTCGTGCCGTTTTACGCGGTCTATTCTTGAGTGTGGGTTCGATCAATATCCCGGACTCGGGTTATCATTTGGGATTTATGCTACGCGGTATCGGTCGTCTGTCCGCTGTTTTGTCGATATTCCGGCTCGAGGGTCTACAACCGCTCGAATCACGTCACGGCGGTTCAACCCGCCTTTATTTCAAGGAGGCAGATCAGATTGTTAATTTTCTCGCAATGACGGGCGCCTGGCGCGCTGTCTTGGATCTGGAAAATCTGCGGGTCGAGCGTGATCTCCGCAATGAAGTAAACCGCGCGGTCAACTTCGATAGCGCCAATCTCCGCCGGGTCGCTACAGCCGCGGCGCGGCAACTGGCGGCAATCGAGGCTCTGCGTGAAGTCGATGCGCTGGCGGATCTCGACGAAGCACTGCGCGAAACCGCGCGCCTTCGTCTTCGACATCCGGATCTCTCGTTGGTCGAACTGGGACAACTCTTTGTGCCGCCGCTCAGCAAATCCGGTCTCAACCATCGGCTCAAACGTCTCGAGGCGCTCGCTGTTGAACTCGGTCTCCGGAGCGAGTATTAAACTCAATTCCGAAAATAAAATTCACCGCCGCGGTTCCGTGCGGCGGTGAATCTAAAAGCCTATATCTGCACGCCGAAAACACGGCGCACTACTCAACGTTCCGAAACTGTTTGCCTTAATCAACCAAATCGCCCATGCCGGTGGCCGCAACAGCCACATCCTGGGGATTGAGGATTTTCCAGCTGTCGCCCTCCTGGACGAGCTTGACTTCCACTTCGCTCTTTGTCAGAGGCATGTCGCTGACCTTTTGGTTGCCGCCGAGTGCGGCCAGTCCGATAAGCATGGCATTGATCGCTTCAACCTCATACTTGAACGTAACTTCTTTTGCGTCCTTGGCAACTTCCCCGGATTTGTAGGTGCACTTCATTCGTTTCAGCGCTTCCTTTAAAAGCTGAGTTTCCTTTGAATTTGGATCGAAGCCCTTTTCGTCTCCCATGTCGACTCCTTTAGCGACCAGATTTACCATGCTCTTGTGATCTAATTCCCTCAGCGCTTTGATAAAAGAGTCCACCGTGGCCTTGGCTTTTCCGGTCTCGCCGCCGCCCCCGACGGAGCAGCCGGACAGGGGTAAAGCCACACCCAGTACGAGTATCAACAGTAGAATAGTTAGTTTCTTCAATTTCATTTACATGACCTCCCTTCGAAGTCTGAGAAGATTTTACCACAATATTCACCGAAAATTTCACCTATTCCGCATTTCTGCTAAAATAGAGCCGAATTACATAGTTCGGTTTGCCGCCGGGCGCGGTGCGCCGACATAAAAGGAGAGATAATCGCAATGTTGGACATCCAAATATTACGCGATGATCCGCGCGGAGTGGAAGTAGCTCTGGCAAAACGCAATGTAGATATCGACCTGACGCCGTTCTTGGACTTGGATCGCCGCCGTCGCCAACTCATCGCCGAGACCGAGAGACTGCGTGCCGAACGCAATCGTGTTTCCGGCGAGATTCCCCGCCTCAAACGAGAGGGAGAACCTGTTGAGGATCTCCTTACCGAGATGCGCGAGGTCAGTGAACAGATCAAAACCTACGAAGCCGAGCTCTCAATCCTCACCGCCGAATGGCAGCGCTTCCAGGACGAACTGCCCAACATGCCTGCCGATGATGTGGCGGCGGGCGGCAAGGAAAATAACGAACCTTTGCGTTATTACGGCACTATGCCCGAATTCGACTTTACACCTGCGAATCATGTCGACCTTGCCGTCAATCTCAATCTGATCGACTATGTTCGCGGCGTTAAGCTGGGCGGTAACGGCTATTGGCTGTACCGCGGTCAGGGCGCACGCCTTGAGTGGGCCATGCTTAATTACTTTATCGACGCGCACATAGCCGACGGTTACGAGTTGATGCTCGTCCCTCACCTGCTCACCGAGCGCTGCGGCTACACGGCCGGCCAGTTCCCCAAGTTCCGTGACGATGTCTTTTGGCTGGGAGGGGAGGATAATAATAACTTCCTGCTACCGACCTCCGAAACCGCACTGGCCAGCCTCTATAGTGATGAAGTCCTTGCCGAATCCGACCTGCCGCGTAAAATCGCCGCCTTTACACCTTGTTATCGTCGCGAAGCCGGCAGTTACCGTGCCGAGGAGCGCGGCATGATCCGCGGACACCAGTTCAACAAAGTGGAAATGTTCCAGTTTACCCGTCCCGCCGACGGAGAAACGGCTTTTCGGGAGCTCGTCGACAAGGCCTGCGCTTTGGTCGATGGTTTGGGTCTGCATTTCCGTCTGACAAAGCTCGCTGCCGCCGACTGCTCCGCATCGATGGCCAAAACCTACGATATCGAAATTTGGATTCCGAGCATGAACACCTACAAGGAAGTCAGTTCTGTTTCGCTGGCCGGTGATTATCAGGCCAGGCGCGGCAATACCCGCTATCGCAACGCTGCGACCGGCAAGCTCGAATTCGTCTATACGCTGAACGGTTCCGGACTTGCGACTTCGCGGGTCTTTCCGGCAATTCTCGAGCAGATGCAACAGGCGGACGGAACGGTTCTGATTTCCGAGGTTCTGAGACCGTACATGGGTGGACTGGAGCGTCTGACACCTCCCGAAAACTGAGTTCTGTTCCGTGAGCCATACACCGGAATTGTGCGACGGCGGAGAATTTAATTAACGATCACCCGGCCCCGACCGGGTGATTTTTTACGGGCTTCGAGAGAATCTGTTAATATGACAAAAATATGCGCATCTCTTGAAATGCGGATTTCCGACCCTCTTTTGCTAGTCTTCACACATGGATACGGATCGGGCAAGAGATCTTCTGAGCAAAGGAAATCAGGAACAGTACAAGGGTCAATGGGTTGAAACTATTCGCCTGCAACTGGGTCTTAGCCAGGAAGAATTCGCGGAAATGTTGGGTACAACTCAGTCACTGTTGAGCCGTGTGGAGCGAGGCGAGCGTAAACTCTCCGGAGAAGCGGCAACCGCAATTTCCGGTTTCCTGGCCGATGCCGTGATTGCCCGTAGAAATACGGATCATGCGGAAATTTCCTTTGTGCCGCCGACGAAATCGACAAGTGAGATGGAAGTGATTGTTCGAGCGGAAGTTGCCGAGCCGATAGACGCTTATGAACTAACCTTTACTTCCGAAGATGCTTCCGCCGCTACGGGAAATTTTGCTGTAGCGGATCCGGCATACGAGGCCAAATCGAGCCGCGATTCTTTGGATCCGAAAATCCGTGCCGAGTTGATTGCGGCGATTGCTACCTTTTGTGCAAGGCTCAGCGATGCCGATCTCAAATCACTCTATGAACTGATTTGTTGTCAGTCCGAAGTCGCAGAAGCGGAGACGGAAACCGCCCCACCGGCAATTCCGGAAGAAGATTACTAAATATCGTTGTAGTTGACCGTCGTTAGCTGTGTGTGCTAGCTTTGTGTACTACTCAATGTCGGTGACATCGCGTCCGTGGAGCCATACTCGGTGCAGGTCGATATTTTCATCAACAAGGATAAGGTTGGCTGCCTTGCCGACAGCTATGCTACCGACGGTGAAGTCGATGCCTAGCAGGGTTGCGGGGTTGAGTGCGGCCATCCGGAAAATATCGATCAGTGAGGCGCCCGTGTGGCGGCGCATATTGGCGGCGGAACGATCCATTGTCAGCAGGCTGCCGGAGAGTCCGCTATTGGCGGTAAAATTGACATCGAGCACTTGACCGCGCAGATTTTCCGGCGGCGGACCGTCGGAGGCGGTGCTGTCGGTGACGATGATGACACGATTAACGCCCTTGACCTTTAGGATCAACTGTAGCATGAGCGGGCGGACATGGTAGCCGCCAACGTCGGGAATAACCTCGGCGTAAATATCATCGTTGAGGAATACAGCGTCATCGACGGAGAATTCCCGGGTGCCGCCGAAGCGGGTCGGACTGATCCGGGTGCCGGTTGCGTTCGTACAATGCGTCGCGCCGCGCAGACCGTAGGGAAGCAGGGCGTAGATCTCTTCCGCGCTCGCTTCGGAGTGTCCGACGAGGAAGACCGGCGGATCGTCGGGAGCGGCGAGACGCAGGGCACGACAAACTTCGACGATGCCGTCGAGTTCCGGGGCAATGGTCCAGAGCTTAATGAGACCGCGGCCGCGCTCCTGCAAAAGCAACGCCTCATCGACGTTCGGCTGACGCGACCATTCGCGATGGGCTCCGTACTTGCTGTTCATGTACGGACACTCCATGTGTATGGCAACTATGGCGGCGGCCAGCGGGTCGTCACTGTCGGCATAATCGGCGATGGCGGTGAGATCGGCGTAGATCTCATCAATCGTCGCTTTGAGCAGACAGGTCGGGGCCTGTGAAGTCGTTCCGTGACGCAGATTGTGGCGAACGGCGGCGGCCGGATCGTCCACGTACCAGACTCCGCCGGCATGGGTATGCTGATCGACAAAACCGGGTGCCAAATAGAGCCCCGCTCCGTCGATGGCGATGCAGTCATCGGTCATGTCTTCGGGTTCGATTGCCGCGATGCGTCCGTCGGCGGTGCGGAGCTGATACCCGCGCAGTATCCGGTCGGGCAGGATGATATTTACATTACGAAAAACCATCGGCTCGTTCTGCCAGTCGGCCGGGATTCGGGTAACACTGCGTTGTACTCTCATTTTGCTTGCCTCCAAAAAATACTGATGATAGTATACCCCCTGGCGGGCGGTTATGTCTGCACATTTACAGGGTGAATTTATTCGGTAACCACGTTCTCTGCAACGACTGTCGTCCCGACTTCGACGGAGAGATCCTCTTCGTTGACAGGCAGGTCTCTTTGTATCGGCAACACGTAGCGTGCCTGGAATTCCAGGAAAAGACGCCGGAATTCGGGGTCGTCGTGCTTGATACGGTGCAGATACATATGCGTATCGAGAGCGCTGTGCTCCATCTCAATGATCGTTGCGGCGATATTTGAACAGTGATCGGCGACGCGCTCCAGGCTGGTACAGAGATCGGTCAGGATAAAGCCGAGTTCGATTGTGCACAAACCGGCGCGCAGGCGGCGGATATGTCGCCCTTTGATCTCGTTGGTGAGATTGTCTGTGACCTCTTCTAGCGGCTCGATTGTGGCGGCTAGGGTGACGTTCTTGTCGCGGAAGACGGCGAGAGCGCGGGCGAGGATGTCGTTGACCGCAGCGGTGTAAGTCTCGAGTTCGCGTACGGCTTCACCGGAGAAACGCAAATCCTTTTCGTGCATTTCCCGGAAGGACTGCGCGATGTTGACGGCGTGGTCGGAAATGCGCTCGAAATCGCTCAGCAGGTGGAGGATTGTCGAAGCGGCCCGGCTGTCGGCACGATTAAGGCGGCGGGCGGAGACTTTGACCAGATAAGAGCCCAGGCCGTCCTCGTAATGGTCGACCATATCCTCCAGGCGGAAGACCTCGGTGACAACGGACTCATCATATTTTTCCAGTAATTCCATCGAGCGGGTGAAGGCCTGTTGCGAGAGGGATAGCATTTGTACGGCGACCTGCCAGCTTTGTGAGACGGCAAAGGTCGGCTGATTGAGGAAGCGGTCATCCAAAATGCGGAGATCGTTCCGCGCGGCTTCAAGAGACGCCTGCTTCATTTCTTCGGTGTAGAGCGGGTCGTAACGGCGCTGAGTGAGCCCGGTGTGGATGCTACTGCTGGCGGTGCGAGCGAGATGCGAGGGCAGGGGCGCCTTGGAATCAGGTATGGAGAGGATCGCGAGACGCTCGAGTTGTTTGGTGAAGGGAATTAGGATGGTGGTGGTGAGAACGTTGAAAGTCGTGTGGAAGATGGCAATGCCGTAGGGGGTGGCACGAGCTTGCATAAAAGGAACGGGATAAAAAGCATCGATTGTATAGAAGACAGACATGAATAAAATCGTGCCGATGACGTTGAAGTAAACGTGTACCAGAGCACACCGGCGAGCGTTGCGATCGGTGCCGATACTGGCGAGCAAGGCGGTGACGCAGGTGCCGATGTTCTGACCGAGAATGATCGGAATAACGGAGGAGAATTTGATGATACCGGTAAGAGTAAGGGCCTGAAGGATACCGACGGAAGCGCTCGAACTCTGAATGATGCCGGTCAGGACGGCGCCGACGAGTACGCCGAGAATCGGGTTGGAAAAAGCGGTGAATAGTTTGGAAAAGCTCGGCATATCGGCCAGCGGCTGCATGGAACTGCTCATCAGCTCCATACCGTGCATGAGGAGAGCGAAGCCGATCATGGAGCGTCCGATTGATTTATTGCGGTCGCTCTTGCCTGCGGTGTGTAAAATAATCCCGACGACGGCGAACATAGGGGCAAAGGAGGTGGGCTTAAGCAATTGGACAAACACGTTTTCGCTTGTAATTCCGGCCAGACTGAGAATCCAGGCGGTTACGGTGGTGCCGATATTGGCCCCCATAATGACCGGGATGGTCTGGCGGAGAGTCATGATGCCGGCATTGACGAGACCGACCAGCATGACGGTTGTTGCCGAGGAGCTTTGAATGACGGGGGTGACTCCGGTTCCGAGCAGCAGACCTTTAAATCTATTGGAAGTCAATTTGGCCAGCATTCGTTCCAACTTGTTTCCGGAGACAGAGATGAGGCCGTCGCTCAATTCGGTTCCTCCGTAAAGAAAAAAGGCCAGTCCGCCGAGCAACGTCAGGACATTAAAGATACTCATACTTAAGTTCACACCACATTTCTTCAGTATGCGTGTTGGGCTTCGTGAGACGGCTTTCGCTCCGTAATGAGACGCCCGCGGCACATGACAAGCATTTTACCATAAATTTACACGGCCTTGACAGAAGGTGCTTCGTGAGACGGTTTTTTTGCGGTTTCGAAGCTTTTTTCGTGTGAACATTTGCGCTGCAGTAGGCATATTGTATAATAAACGGGATATTCGAAAGAAAGAAGGACATTCGGTTTGGGCTTCCATATCACCTGTCATCCGATGACGGAGCAGGAAATGAATGAGCTTTATTTCAATCTGCTGACGCCGATGGCGCGGGGGAATGAAGACCTGTTCAACTCAATCTGTGAGCGGAATAAGCTCAGCGCGCAGGCCCGAAACAACTATCGTCGAATTCTCCTTGCGGGGGCGGCGACTCCGCCCGAAGCCTCTTTTGAAGCGACGCACGGCCTACATCTCGCGGCGGCGCAGGGCTTCTTTCGACAGTATTTTTATACGGGTGACCGCGGCTTTACCCTGCTCAAAGATCGCCTGACGCTGTTCCGGGATTTTCTGCAGTCCTGGGAGCGGATTCTGATTTTGCCGCCGAATAATCCGTTGCTGTACGGTTTTGCCGAGCGGAGCGAGGGGGCGCTCGCGAGTGCCGGCGGAGCGGCGAGCGGCGGGGTTTTTATTTCTTACTCGCGGGTTCTGCGTCTGTTGACCGCGCTGGAGGTCAATTCGGTGGCACGCCAGGGCTTCAGGGAGTATTTCAACGAATATCAATCGGTGTTTATGGCGGCGCTGGAATATTGCCGGATCAACGTTTGCGGCCTGCTCGAGGCTACAGGGGTGTATAATTTCAATGCGGCCGATCCGGGTAAGACAACTTCGCTGACCAATCCCACCCGCTGCGATCCGATCGGTCCGGAAATAGCCCGGCGGAAGCAGGAACGTTTGGGCAGCATAAACAGAATCGGAACTTGAAAATCCGTAATGTGCAGTAGTGGACCGGAAATTGACCGGAAATTGACCGGATTTTAGTAAAAAATTTACCGGAAGAAAATATGATTGGGAGGAGACATGCTTAAAGAAACAATATGTGAATATAAGAAGTACTTTCAGGAGGGAGTAACGACGGAATTACGCTCGCAGCAAAATACCCGGCGCGCGGTTACTTTGCAGGCCGGGCAGCTGGTCTCTAATGTGCGCACCGCTTCCGAAGGTATCTGCGCTCGGGTGCGTAATCGCGGTCTCTGGGGCTTCGCCTCGATCGCCGCCGACAGCTGCGACGCCGTCGCCGCGCGGAGAGTGCTCCGAGCCGCGACCGACAACGCTAAATTCATGGCCGACCGTCAGAGCTACCCTTATACCGAGCTTCGTCCGGGCATCATCGGCCGTCGTTCCCTAATCGAGACCGTGCTCGACCCTATTCAGGACGAATACCTGCGCGTCGCTCGGACGATCGACGCCTATATCGTGGAAAAATATCCCGACCTCGTCAGTCGTATGGTCTATGCGATCGCCGATACGGTCGAGAAAGTCATTGCCGTTTCCGACGGCCACGACGCTCATGTCGTCACGCCGCGCAGCTACGTCTATGTCGGTCTGATCGCCATGAGTTCGGACGGGAGTCCGGTGGAGATTTTTAAAGCCTTCGGAGGCTGGGGTACAATATCGGAGAATTTTGCCGATCCGAGCGCGCTCTTCCCGGAAGTCGATCGCCTTTACGAAGCTGTCCGTGCCAAGAGCGAGGGCATTTATCCGGAGGCCGGGCGCGCCACCTGCGTGATCAGCGGCGAGTTGGGCGGTATGCTGGCGCATGAGGCGGTCGGCCACACGGTCGAGGCGGATCTGGTCGCCTCGGGCTCCGTCGCCGACGGCAGGATCGGTCAACCGGTCGCCTCCGAGCTGGTCAGTATGGTCGACTTTGCCCACACCGTTTTCGGTCAGCCGGTACCCCTGCCCGTCTACGTCGATGACGAAGGTGTCGCCGCCGAGGACGCGGTTCTGATTCAGGACGGTATTTTGACCGGATATATGCACAATCGCGAGTCAGCCGCCAAAATGGGCATGGAAGCGCGCGGCAACGCTCGAGCCTGGGAATTCTCGGACGAGCCCCTGATCCGCATGCGCAATACCGCTATTCTGCCCGGCGGGGATAAGTTCGACGACCTCATCGCCTCTGTCGATGACGGCTATTATCTGGTCATGACCGGCAACGGTCAGGCCGACATGACCGGCGAATTTATGTTCGGAGTCACGGAAGGCTACGAAATTAAAAACGGCAAATTGGGTCGCGCCCTGCGCGATACAACCATCTCCGGCGTCGCCTTTGATATGCTCAAGACCGTCGATATGGTTGCCGATGAACTGACCTGGGTCAGTAGCGGCTTCTGCGGAAAAAAACAACCCATGACCGTCGGTCTCGGCGGCCCGGCACTGCGCTGCAGACTGATGATAGGAGGCAGATAATGACCGAACGGAGAAAAACTGAGCAATTGACGGAGGAAATCCGTAACAAGGCCCGTACCGGTCTCGACCTGCTCACCGCCGGTGGAGCGGATCAGGCCCGCTGCCGCATCGCCTATTCCCAAACCAATGAGATCAATGTCGAGGACGGCAAGTTCTCGCTTTATCGCACGATGTTCGACACCACCGCTGCGTTTACGGCGATTTGCGGCGGCCGCCGCGGCATCGTACAGAGCAATCAGGTGGGTGACGAACACCTGCGCGCCACCGCCGCGGAATGTCTCGCCGTGGCGGCCAGCGCCGCGCCCGACGAGGCCTGGCAACTTGCCCCCGGTATCGGTGCCCATACCGTAAGCACCGGCGCTCTCGAATATGAGGAGGAGCGCTTTTACGGGCGTTTGGTCGAATTCCTGGATACGGTCGCCGAGCGTTATCCGACCGTTGTTATCTCGGCTCTGTCCGGTATCTACACCAGAGAACGAGCCTGCAGCGTCTACTCAACCGGCACACAGGTTGAATCTCTGGCCGGATATTATGCGGTGGATATAACTTTCAATGCGGTTGAGGACGGAGTGAGTTCGTCTTTCAATTATACCGGGGTCAAAACCGACAATCTCGATACGCCGTTCATCGAACAGGGTTCTTTCGCGGCCAATCTCAGTGACATCACGCGCGAAGTCAGAACCGAAGCGTACAAAAACACCCGGGTTGCTGCCATGGTGCTGACTCCGACCGCCTTTGAGAATTTTCTTTACGAGATTGTCGGGAACTTTATCGGAGATACTCCGCTGATCGACGGCTCAAGCATCTGGAAGGATAAACTCGGCGAAACGGTGGCCGATCCGCGTCTGACACTGTGTCTGGCGCCGCGCGACGAGCGCGTGGTCGCCGGCCGCTACCTGACCGCGGAGGGCTACCTCGTTGAGGACTACGCCTGCATCGAAGACGGTGTCCTCAGGCAATTCGTCCTGAGCGACTACGCGGCGCGCAAGACCGGCCGCGATCGGGCGCCCAATACCGAATATAACTTCATCGTCACACCCGGCAACACCCCTCTGGCCGACCTGATCGCCGGCATCGATCACGGAATCCTGGTGAACCGCTTT
>JAAZJE010000143.1 GCA_012800515.1 Clostridiaceae bacterium | reverse complement strand
TGAGGGGATCGATGGAACTTTCGGGTGTGCTGCCGTGACTGCCGGTGCCTTTGATCTTGATCAGGAAGTTGTCGGCCGAGGTCGTGAAGGCGCCCTTGGTGTAGTTGAGAACTCCGACGGGTGATGAGGCGTCGACGTGCAGGTCCAGGGCGGCGTCCGGAGCCGGATTTTCCATGATGCCGGCCGCGATCATGGCCTTGGCGCCGGCGAAGATCTCCTCGCCCGGTTGCCACATCAGCTTGACACGGCCGTGTAGTTGATCTTTGTACTTATTCAGCAGGATAGCCGCGCCGATGAGCGCCGTCGCGTGCATGTCGTGACCGCAGCCGTGGTTCTTGCCCGGGAATTCGGAGGCGAACTCTTCGCCGGATTCTTCCGCGAGAGGGAGAGCGTCCATATCCGCTCTGAGCAGTAGAGTTTTGCCCGGCTTGCCGCCTTCGATAACGGCGGAGATGCCGCTGTCGATGATGCGTTCCGCTTTGATTCCGTGTTTTTCCAGCTGTTCCATGACAAAGGCCGTCGTGATCGGCAAATCCATACCGACCTCGGGCTTCTTATGGATCTCGCGCCTGATCCGTGAAAGTTCCTCTTGCATGGCTCGTGCTTCGTTCAAAAAAACCGACATATTTCACCTCCGATTACCAGTACAACTCGATTTTTAGATTACTCTATTCTCAACAAAGAATAATCGTCAGAGTCTTTGTTTATATGCAAATATGCTAACAAAGGAGGGTGTCATTGTCAATGAAATTTAGAGTTGACGGTACGACGGTATGAACCGACAGACAAATCACCCACCCCGGATTTGATTGTTATCCGGGGTGGGCCGATAGGACAAATTGTCCGAAAAATCCGTTTTGTTAGTCGGATAAAACTGTGCCGTTATTATTCTAGCACGACACTTAAGCCCTGCAATCCGGCGGCACGTTCCAGCTGTTCGCGTTCGTCGGATCTGGCAATCCATCTGCGATGTTCGGATACGGGAATTGTTCTGCCGACCTCGGGGTATTCTATAGCGAAGCCTTCCGCATAGGGGAGACGCACACGCCCTCCATAATAGCCGCTCCATGTTTCGGTTGTTTTGTGAGAAAGACCTTTAATATCATGTTTCTGGCTTTTTATCATATTAAGGGCCCTGACCTTCTTGTCGACCACATCGGTAACATCTACATAGTAACTGATGTATGCGGTTTTTCCTACATTGCTCATGCAAACAGCCGTGGTGTCAGAGGGACACAACATGTATGCGACCTGAGCAACACGCCAGGCACCGCCTTCGGGATCCTTGAAATCGACGCCGCCGGCTGCCGTTATTGCGGACAAGGTAAGCTGCCCGGTAACGGCATGATGATTGCTGAAGGTATCGAACTGGTACGGCCAATGCGTAATGACCAGATCCGGTTTCACTTCACGGATAACCCTAGCTAATTTGGAAATCATTTCGGGATTGACAGTCAGAATTTCATCGTCGTAATCCAAAAATCTTACATCCTTGATACCAAACAGAGCGCAGGCAGAAACTGCCTCCTGATACTTAACTTTCTGCCGTTGCACCAGTATTTCGGCAATCTGTTCCTCGGTATAATCCTTGAGATTGTGGCGGAACAGATCCGATA
>JAAZJE010000142.1 GCA_012800515.1 Clostridiaceae bacterium | reverse complement strand
CATTTTTGCAACCGTTCACCGCTTCGGAGCGTACTATATGGGAGGCGGTGCACGATGCGGCGTCGGCTGCGCCCGATAAAATTCTTCTCTCCTACGAAGGCCGCAGATATACCGCCGCGCAACTGATCGAGGCGGTGGAGCGGACGGCAAGGAGTCTGCGGATGATCGGCGTCAGTCGGGACAGCGTGATTAGCATCGCTTTGCCGAATATTCCGCAACTGGTTTTTATTTTCTATGCTGCCAACAGTCTGGGGGCGGTGGTGAATATGATTCATCCGCTGGCGCCGGCGCAGACAATTATCGATTCGCTAGCTGACACGGACAGCGGCTGGCTGTTCATAGTTGATGCATTGTGGGCACGATACGGCGACAAAATTTCCGTCGCGCCGCGCCTGCGCCGGGTGATTGCCTGCTCGATTGTTTCCGAGCTACCGGTACTCAAACGCCTGGCCCTGCGCCTGATGCGTTCGCCGTTGGTTGTTCGAACCGAGGCGCACGAGAAGGTATTGACGTGGCGGGATTTCTTTGCAAATTCCGCGGCGGCGGGCAATGCGGAGGCCAAATTGCCTTGGCAGGCTAGCGAACTCGGTTCGGGAGTTTACGGACGGCAGCGAGGTCGCGTCGGTCGGGAGCATAGCGGCACGGAGCGGCGTGCCGGTGTTGGCGACGACAGCACACTGCGTCCGGCCGATCGTGATGCCGTATATCTGCACAGCGGCGGCACGACCGGACACCCGCGTCTGATCCGACTGTCGGCACGCAACCTGAACACACTCGCCGAACAGGGGCTCTCCATGCTCGGCTTTATTGCTTCAAAAGACGCCGCGATGATCGGCATTTTGCCGATGTTCCACGGCTTCGGGCTCTGCATGCAGATGCACACCGCCCTGACCCTGGGCTTTGAATTGATTTTAGTACCGAAGTTTTCACCCGATGCCATTGCCAAGCTGGTTAAGCAACGCCGCTGTCAGGAACTCGTTATTGCCGGCGTGCCGACGCTCTTTGAAGGACTGATGCGTAGCGAATTGCTGGCCAACCTGAACTTACGGCATCTCAAGGCGCTTTTCTGCGGCGGGGACAGCCTGCCCGAGGATCTGCGCCAGCGTTTCAACGCCTTCGTAAAAGAACGCGGCTGTACGACGGAACTGCGCGAAGGCTACGGTCTTACCGAAACCGTTACCGTCTGCACTCTTAATCCCGCCAATGCGGTGCGCCCTGCGACCGTCGGTCGACCGCTGGCCGGTCTCGAAGTGCGTTGTTGCGTTGAAGGCAAGACCGAGTTCCTTCCGACCGGCGAAGCCGGTGAGATCTGTATCAGCGGTCCCACCGTCATGCTTGGTTATCTCAATAATCCCGAAGCCGACGCCGAGGCGCTCTGGCGCGATGAGGACGGTCGCCGCTGGGTGCGTACCGGCGACCGCGGCTACATCACCGAGGAAGGCTATGTGGTTTTCCAACAGCGTTTCAAACGTATATTAAAAGTCTCCGGCGTTCCGGTTTTTCCGATTGAAATTGAAGGAAAACTGCGTGATCGGCCCGGCGTGGATACGGCCTGCGCTGTGGGGCAGCCGCATCCGTACCGCATGCAGGTCGTCCACGCGTTCATTGTTCCGGAATGGAGCGAGAGTACCGATGCTTCAGTAGCTTCCAAGTCCCCCGGCACTTCCGGTTCTGCCGGTGTCTCCGAAGCCGCCGATGCGGATGTTTCCGACTCGGCCAATGCTACGAACTCAATCGCGCCGAATTGGCGGGAAGAAACCTTTGCCGGCGTTACCTTGTACACAAGTCGGGAATTTGCCCAGTTGCAGGCCGAACTTACAGATTGGGCAAATGAGAACCTCATCACTTACGCCCGCCCCCGCGGCTATACATTCTGCCGCGAATTACCACTGACCCTAATCGGCAAGGTTGCAACGCACAAGTTGGAGTCGTGGTTGATAGCCAAACTCGAGTCCGAAGCAGAAGCCGCAGATTCGCCAACCTCCACTACGGACAGCTCCGTCTCGGGGGCCGGCGACTAGGTTTAACCTGTTTCCGCCGGCTCTGCGCAACAATCCGGTTCGGCGGATTAATCGCCGAACGGGGAAGGAATTACCAACTCAACCGGACAGTGATCCGAGCCCATAATATGGTCGTGGATGGCGGCGCTCTCCAGCTTCGGGACGAGGTCGTCCGAGACAATGAAATAGTCGATTCTCCACCCCGCGTTGCGGTCGCGCGCCCGGAAACGGTAGGACCACCAGGTATAAATATCCGTTTTATCGGGGTAGAAGTGGCGGAAGGTGTCGGTAAAACCGGCTTCGAGCAGTTCGGTCATTTTGCCGCGTTCTTCGTCGGTGAAGCCGGCGTTGCGGCGGTTGCTGCTCGGATTTTTCAGGTCGATTTCCTTATGCGCGACGTTGAGGTCGCCGCAGAGAATGACCGGGCGGTCCGCGGCGAGTTCGAGCAAATGGCGGCGGAAACAGTCTTCCCACTCCATGCGATAATCCAGGCGGCGCAACTCGTCCTGCGAATTCGGCGTGTAGACATTGACCAGCCAGAAATTTGAATAGCGCAGATTGATCACACGGCCTTCATCGTCGTGGTCGGCGTTGTCGATACCGTAGGTCACAAGCTCCGGCGTGTGTTTCGTAAAGACGGCCGTGCCCGAATATCCGGGTCGTTCCGCGTAATTCCAGTATTGCTCATAGCCCGGCAGGTCGAGCTCGATCTGTCCGGCCTTTAACTTAATTTCCTGCAGGCAGAAAAAGTCGGCGTCGAGCTCGGTAAAAACTTCGTGAAAATTCTTCCCGACAATCGCTCGGAGACCGTTAACATTCCAAGAAATAAACCTCAACATAATTCAATCCAACCCCGTCGCTGTTTTTTGCGCACGTTCACCTGCACATGCGTCTGACTACGCGACATCCTCTTACGCATTCTTTTACGCATACGTTTATTTACGTTACAGTATAGCGCGGAAGGCGGTTATGTACCTAAGCGTCGGGTTACCGATCCTTAAATGCGTTGTATAGGGTATCTCCGTTGCAAGCCATTAACATCTGCGTTCCTCTGCCGTTATAGACAACGATTTTCATCCGGATCTCCAGCGCGTCATTAATGTCTTCCGTTATGTCTGTCATACCCTCGACAAGGTATTCCCAAGACTCCTTTAATTCGCCGCTCAAGCGCTTATCTTTGCTGTGCATGTCGGCAATTGCTTTCAGTTCCAGGTCGTAGGCTTTGTTTTTCATGGCGATGAGGCGCAATTCCAGCATTTTTCTGCCTCTGAAAGTAACAAAATCCAGCCTGAAGGTCTCCGCGCCGCTCCATTTGTCGACAGCCTGCTTGATAAAATCAATTTTGCCGTCGAACGCTAGGTTTTTGGCGCCGTCCCAATTAAAATTGTCAAAATCAAGGCGCGGCTTGGCGCCGGTTTTTTTAGTGGGCTCCTTCTTGCTCGTTTTCACGGGTTTTTCCTTGTCTTTGCCGCTATCTTTGCCGGCATCCTTCTTCGTGCTAACTTCCGGCGTTTTGCCTTCCGGGGTTTCCCCGTTCGGGGTCTTTACCGTAATATTACATGCGGTAAGAACCACCACCAAAACTAGCAGTAGTGTGACGATACTCCAAACTCTTTTTTTCACTCTTTCCTCCTTTGTTTTTACTTTTTATCTGCACTAAATGCGTCTACTACGACGGATCCTTTAAATACCTCCAGCAACAACTCTCCGTCCGCGTCGTAGACGAGAATCCTTACGGGCAGTTCCATGTCTCGGTACATCTCGGTGGTTGCCTGCGCTAATGAAGGAACAAAATCATCATTCCAGTGATATTGCAGTTCTCCCGACAGAGCACCGTCCTTTTCGAACTGAGCAGCCATTGCCTGTAGGTTTTTGTCCGCCTCATGTCCTTTAATCGTTTTAAGGGTTATATCCAGGGATTTTCCGCCGCTCCCGTCGTCTCCGCGGGAAAATTCGTAAGTCATACCAAATTCATCTTGCTGCCAACCAAGTTCAAAGTACAACGCAACAAAACCCGCCTTCTCTTCGAAAGGCAATTTTTTGACGATATCCCAATCGACATCTTCGGGATCGACGGTCGGATGGGGGAAAGTCTCTGTCGGTTGCGGTTCTTTAACGGTTGTCGCCTCCGCGGGCTTCGTTGTCTCCGCGGGTTTCGTCGTTTCCACCACCGGCTTCGTCGTTTCCGCTACGGGCTTCGTTGTTTCTTTCGCGGGTTCCGTGGTTTCCTGGGCGGGTTCGGTAGTTTCTTTGGCACCCTCGGTGGTTGTGCTTTCTTTTGGTTGCGTTCCGCCCGGGACGCTCCCACTCGGAACTTGCACCGTGATACTGCAAGCGGTAAAGGTCAGTATAAGGACAATCAGCAGGGCTGCGACGCTTAAAATTCTTCGTTTCATCTTCTATCTCCGATCTCTTAACTTTCGGCACATATTTTCCAGGCTACCGTCTGCTCTTTTCCGGACTTTCGCCCACTCTTAATTATACCAAATAATATCCGAACGCTTGTCAAGCAACTGTCAAGCGCCCGTCAAAGATGTAAAACGGTTGTAAAACGGTAAAAAACAGCGACCGGACGGTTGTTGCGGAAGCTGCCGGGACGCAAATCGGACGTTGTTATTGTAAAAACAGCAAAAAATGTAATGATAACAATAAAAAGCTTGATTCTGCTTTTCATCTTATTCAACTATTCAACCTGTCTCCTTGGAAATTGTTTGCGGTCAGGTGATCCGGCAGCTTTTGGAGCGGCTTTGCCTCTTCCTCCTTTGCTTTCCACGAGTACTCAACAATAAAGGCTCAATCTGAAAACAATTGTACCATGTATATTGCGTACTCTGCTTCCGGTCTGTTGTCATGAAAGACCCCTATAGATAGAATTTTATATACGGGATTTAGGATATTATCCTTGTGTCCCTCTGAGTCCATCAGACCATCTACCATCATTT
>JAAZJE010000141.1 GCA_012800515.1 Clostridiaceae bacterium | reverse complement strand
TTTTCAGGCCGACCGCCTTCATCACGCCGATATTTCGGTATTCCGCCTCGACGGAACTATAGATATTGAAGTTGAGTATCGCCAGACCGGCGATGAACATTACGATCACAAAAACAATGACGATTAATAAAACCATGTAAGACACGGTGGAGGCAAAGCGTACGAACATCTCGTCGTCGACAAAAAAGGAGGTTTTGCTCCGCAGGCCGCTACTGTCTTCAATGCGTCGAAACAGTTCATTCGTGTCGCAATCGGCGTACGCGTCGGCGGTGTATAAATGCAAGGTATAGGTGAGGCGGAATTCCGGATAGTTTTTTGCCTGCAACTCATCAAAGTCGGCCTGATTCATATACACATTGTGTTCGCCGATCGAAACCATGTTGATTTGCGTAATATCCTCGACGAAACCCGCTACTTTGTATTCAAATGTTTCTTCTTCAACGGCCATAACGTAGCGGTCGCCCGGTTTGGTGTTGTACATCGCCGTGAAAGCAACGGGGACATAGATTTCTCCTCTGGGCGGGGGAACCGCCTGATCGCCCGATAAATACGCAGTCCGCTCGGCGGTAAACAGGCGCAGCGACAATTGATCCCGATTGTAGACATAGACGGCCGGATCTTGCGCGACTTCCGTCTTTTCACCGTCAGCGTGGATTATATTGGCCGGCTTGCCGAGAACTTTGATCTTTTCCAGCGGCATTACTTCCGCGAATTCCGGCATTTGTCTCAGCTTGTCAAAATCCTCATCCGTGGGTACGTAGTCGGGATTGAAGTTCATATACAAATCGCCGAAGTTTGAGGCCTCGATCGCATCGCGCGCCGCCGAATTAATATTCACAACCAGACTGAGACTCAAAGAAAGCATCAGTCCGATCACTAAAGTTAAAATAAATATGCTTATGTAGCCGCCTTTTTTATTTTTAAGTTGCGCCTTAATCAGCATCCATGAAGCTCGCATCGTATCCTCCGCCTAATCCCGAACCTGTACTCCTGTTACCGCGCTTTGCGCTCTAGTCACCATGTCCGCGGTTGCGTCACCACACCCGCGATTTCGTTACCAACCGAGCGAAGTGAGCCAGTCGTTGACGGCCTCTTCTCTTTCTTTCAAATTCGCGGGGTCGTAAGGCTCCAGCTCCAGTTCGCTTCTGATCGCCCCGTCGATGATGTAGATGATTCGGTTGCCGCGCAGGGCCGCCCGCCGATCGTGCGTGACCAGTAGAATGGATTGTCCGTCCCGATTCAATTCCGAGAAAAGATCCATAACGATTTCGGAGTTGTTTTGATTCAGCGCGCCCGTCGGCTCGTCGGCGAAAAGCACGTCAGGCCGATTGATCAGGGAACGGGCGATCGCCGCCCGCTGCTGCTCGCCGCCCGAGACTTGTGAGGGGAGGCGTTCGGAAACATCTTTCACCTGAAACCTTTCCAGCAGTTCCAGTGCTCTTTTATTTACTTCTTCTTTTGTACTTTCGGGCAAAACCATGCCGGGCAGAATGACGTTCTCGAACAGGCTCAGGTTGGAAACGAGGTGAATCTGTTGGAAGATAAAGCCAAACTTTTTTAGACGCAAATCGCTCAAGGCATTTTCCTTCATTTTGGTAATGTCCTTACCCTGAAAAAGGATGCTCCCTCCCGTCACGTCTTCCATGGCTCCCAGACAATAGAGTAAAGTCGACTTTCCGGAGCCGGAAGGTCCCATGACGACGGTGAAATCACCGGCGTAGATTTGCAAATTCATCTTTCTGATAACCGGATTCTCTATGCCATCGCTGACGTATGTCTTGTCCAGGTTTTTAATGTCAAGAATAACTCTTCCCATAGCGTTTATCTCAAATCTTTCTTAAGTCCTTCTTAAATCCTTATCGAGTTCTTTTTGAACCCTTATTGAGCTCTTTTCAGACCATTCTCGTCTTAGTGCCCTCACCGCCGGCAATTTTGCAGATCCTGGCGAGGCGCGATCCGATCATAGCCGGTAAATGTAAAATATGAATGAAATTCACGTAAAGTTATTGCAGGGGAATATGGTCGCAGAAGCTCGGCTCTCTCTTTTGGATCGACTTCGCGTATCCTCCGCGTTGTTAGGAACTCCTACGACATGTGGCTTTCGGCAACTTTGCAACTTTGTAGACCGACGCCGTAGCCAACAATTTCCCTTACCTGTAAGAACTGTTAAACTTCCAAAAACTGCGGCAAAACACCAAAAAAAACATTGTTAGAACATCCTACATCAGATGGTTTTCGGCAACTTTGCAACTAGCGTCTTGGCGCGGCCCCGGCAACGACCTCTGGCGGGACGCAAACTGTAAAGTTGCCGAAAGCAGTACCGGCGCGACCCCGGCAACGTCCTCTGACGGGACGCAAACTGCAAAGTTGCCGAAAGCAGTACCGGCGCGACCCCGGTAGCGATCTCTGACGGGACGCAAACTGCAAAGTTGCCGAAAGCAGTACTGGCGCGACCCCGGCAACGACCTCTGACGGGACGCAAACTGCAAAGTTGCCGAAAGCAGTACTGGCGCGACCCCGGCAACGATCTCTGGCGGGACGCAAACTGCAAAGTTGCCGAAAGCAGTACCGAAGATGTTAAAAATCCAATACAAATGTAAATTTTGCGAAAACATGATACAGTTACGCTACTCAGAGAGAATGCGGCGCAGGGTAGCTAAGCGAGATGAATAATTGGAGAAAAGGAGGGGCAGAGAAATGGTTTATTCGGGAAAAGAAAGTGCTTTTCTGGAGCTTAAGGAAAAGCTGAGTGACAGCTTTTTGAAGACCGTCAGTGCCTACGCGAATTACGGCGATGGCAGAATTGTCTTTGGCGTAAGCGATGACGGAACAATTATCGGTATTTCAGATGCGGCAGAGCTTCGACTGCAAATTGAAAATAAAATCAATGATTGTATAAATCCACGTCCCAGATTTCGCCTGGAAGTGCAGGAAGTAGACGGTAAAATCCTGGTCGTACTTTACGTTTTCCAAGGAAAAAACGCACCGTATTACTATAATCAAACGACTTATAAAAGAACGGATACTTCTACCGTGCCTGTCGATCGCTCCGAGATTCGCCATCTGGTTATGAGGGGTGTGGAACAAAGCTACGATCAATTGATCTCACCGGAGACGGAGTTAGAGTTTACTATTCTCGAAGGAGAATTAAAGCGTGAAATCGGTCTACAGTCTTTCTCGGATGATACGCTCCGAACGCTTGGTCTTGTGGTGGATGATGAGTACACGCGGGCGGCAGAATTATTGGCGGATAAAAATAAGAATTCCCGATCGGCGACGTCTATTGTTCGATTTGGCAAAACACGTTCCGAATTCATGGATCGTAGGACTTTGACTTATCAGTCTTTGCTCGCACAGTATCGGGGCGCTCTGGAGATGTTTGACAGGTGGTACGCACCGTATGAGGAAGTAGTGGGTTTTCGCCGAATCGAAAGAATTCAAATTCCGCGGGAGGCCTACAGAGAAGGTGTTGCGAATGCCTTGGTTAATCGCCGCTATGACGTTAACGGTAGTGTTCAAGTGGCCATGTATGAGGATCGCGTCGAAATCATCTCGCCCGGCGGTTTGCCGGAGGGAATGAGCGAAGCGACTTACCTGTACAGTCAAATCTCTATCCCGAGAAACACGGTTATCGCCGATGTTTTCCATCGTCTTCACATTATCGAAAAATTCGGTACGGGTATTGATCGTATACGCGATGAATATATCGGTTTCATCTCTCAGCCGCAATTTGAGATTACGTCGGACTTTATACGGGTGGTACTTCCAGTCATAGACTATAATAGTGAACCTCAAGAACTGAGTCTCGGTGAAAGTATTTTGGTTCTCCTCTCAGAAAAAGGTACGGTCTCCAGAGCCGATATTGAAGAGCGCACGGGCTTTAAACGCACGCGGGTTCTGCAAGAGCTGAAGCAGTTGCTTGATGCGGAGATGATAGAGACGACAGGAAATAATCGCGGCACTCAATATCGTCTCAAATAAATTTGCTACCGTATTTGCTACCGCAGAAAATCTTTGCTACCGCGCTTGCGGCCGTTACGGTCGCAAATGTGGTGGCAATTTCCATATAAAGGACAAATCGTTCCCCCGATGATTCTCTGTTTGTTATAATCCCCCCAGGATAATATGAGGTGGTGGGATTATGTTGGGAGCAATCATCGGAGATATCGTCGGCTCGCGTTTTGAGTTTAGGAATCATAGAAGCAAGGATTTTGAGTTGTTGACCGCCGGTTGCTACGTGACGGACGACAGTATCATGTCACTTGCCATCGCCAAGGCAATAATGGAGGCGGTCGCGACTGAAAAGGCGGAGCGATTCGGTCGGAACAGCGAGGAGTTTTACGCAATATTGTCCGATTTGACCGTCAAATATATGCGTGAAGTAGGGCGGAAATATCCGCATTGCGGCTTCGGCGAGATGTTCCGCCGCTGGGTACGCGATGACAGACTCGGACCGTACAACAGCTTCGGTAACGGGGCGGCCATGCGGGTCAGTCCGGTCGGCTTTGTCGCGCGGGATGAGGAAGAGGCGGAGCGCCTCGCCGACGCGGTTACCGGAGTTACTCATAATCATCCGGAAGGCCTCAAGGGCGCCCGGGCTACCGCTGTCGCTATCGTGATGGCTCGCCGGGGCGCGTCGAAAAACGAAATTCGCGCGCGTATTGAAGCTAAATATTATCCGCTCAACTTTAGCGTTGACGAAATTCGCCCTACCTATCGGTTCAATGAAACCTGTCAGGGAACAGTGCCGCAGGCGATTGTCTGCTTCCTGGAAAGCAGTTCTTTCGAGGACGCTATTCGCACGGCGATGTCACTCGGCGGTGACAGCGATACCATCGGCGCCATTACCGGTTCGATAGCCGAGGCTTATTACGGGGTTCCGCCCGAGATCGGCGATCGGGCTCTCGGCTATTTGGATAAGGAATTGCGAGCCATCTACGATGAATGGAAAAAGTTTATCGGAGTTCAGAAAGAAGTTTATTGAGCTAAGTACAAAGTCCGCGGAGACTCAGTGTGTAAAAGAAAGGATTATCCGATGCGCAGAAGATTTTATGGCGAAGAACATAGCGATATGCAGTGTAAAAGCGGCGGTTCGCCCGAGTTGGCTACTTTGGGAGATTTGTATAATCTTCTTCGTAAAGCATGGTGCAAAGAAACGGCATATCCCTCCTGTCAGGCGGAGTGGGTTGAATCTGACCCGTCTTACGGACAGTGCGCCATTACCGCTATGATTGTGCACGATATGTTCGGCGGCACGATCCACAGAATTCGGATAAGCGGCGGTGGCACGCATTACTTTAACAAAATCGACGGACACTATATTGACCTTACGATTGAACAATTTGACCTGTATAACATCCCCGTCAACTATGAACCAAATCAGGAAATAGACAGAAGTTACTGTGGCAAAAATCCCGATACGGCCAAACGACATGCCTTGTTGCTAAAGCGGCTGTCCGCTGCTAAATATGGTAAACTGGGCGGAGGCGTCGCAAAGTAAAGCCGAGAATGGATATGGAGCGGAGGAGCAAATGCCGGAACAGGAAATGCGGCCGGAACAGGCTGAGGACAAGAGCAGAGTCGAAAAAGCCGGGCAGGTTAAACAGTCCGGAGAAACCGGGCAGGTCGAACAGATCGGAGGAATCGATCAGATTGAACAGACCGAACAGACCGGGCGGACCGAGGACCGCGGGATGACCGAAGCTGTCAGCCCGTTCTTTGCCATGCTCAATCGCGCCCGCCTGATTAACCGCTGGAGTCTGATGCGCAACAGCCGCACCGAGAATGTCGCTGAGCATACATATCTGGTCGCTCTGATTGCCCATTCCTTAGCGGTGATTCGCGATTTGGGTCATTGCCATGCCAAAGCGGCGCGGGTCGAGCCGGAACGGGTTTACGGTTACGCTCTTTTCCATGACGCGACGGAAATCATTACCGGCGATCTGCCGACTCCGGTGAAATATTATGACAGCGATATTCGCGCGGCCTATGCCAAGGTAGAGCGGATCGCCGCCGACCAGTTCCTGGATATGCTACCGGAGGAGATGTTGCCCTACTACGAGTGTTATCTCCGGGCGGAAGAGCGGGAGATCGACGAAGAAGTCGCCGCCTGCCTTGAGTTGGTGAGTGCCGCCGACCGTATTTGCGCCTGGCTCAAATGCGTGGAGGAAACTTCCCAGGGCAATCAGGAGTTTCGCGAAGCCGAGCAGAGTTGTCGTCTCCGGGTCGAGGAGTTAGGTCTGCCGGAGACGGAGTATTTCATGCGCGTCTTTGCTCCGCCTTTTGCCGCTTCGCTGGATCGGCTCATCCAACCCCGAAAGCAGTAGGGCGTGGAACCGCCGGCTTGGCCGAAAACGGAGAAAGAATAATGAGCGATACGGTAGTGGTGATTTTAAATATCGTGATGGGTCTGTCCCTGGCGGTCGGCGCTTTGATCATTGCGGCGGCCAAGCCGTTGGTGCGGCGCTTCAACCTCGCGGAACGCCAGCGCCTGCCGAAGGAGATGGCGGATGTGTTGACGGTGGAAGAGACACGTGATGTCATGTTTCAACAGGCTCTTATGAAGCTGAAATTGTACGGGAGCGTAGCCTTGATTCCGGGAATTGTCCTGGCTTTTGTATTGTATAAGTAGAGAAAAACGGAGTTTTGCAGATGGCAAGAATAGATGAGATCAGTAAGAATTTTCAGAGCGATATTGAGGAGCCGCGGATTTATCGGGAGTGGGAAGAGGCCGGTTATTTTCATCCGGAGCCGAATTCCGACCGTGAGCCCTTTACGATCGCTATGCCGCCGCCGAATATCACCGGCGAGCTGCACATGGGTCACGCCCTGAACCTGACGATGCAGGATGTGCTGATTCGCTGGAAGCGTATGGCCGGCTATGAGGCGCTGTGGGTGCCCGGTACCGATCATGCTTCGATCGCGACGGAGGCGAAGATCGTCGACGCGATGCGCCACGAGGGGCTGAGCAAGGAAGATCTGGGGCGCGAGGGCTTTATGGAGCGAGCCTGGGAGTGGCGCGAGAAGTACGGGCGGCGGATCAATGATCAGATCAGGAGTCTGGGCTGTTCCTGCGATTGGCAGCGTGAACGCTTTACGATGGATGAGGGGCTGTCGGCCGCTGTCACCGAGGTATTTGTGCGTCTCTATGAGGAGGGGCTGATCTATCGCGGCGAACGCATGGTGCATTGGTGTCCGCACTGCTATACCTCGCTCTCGGACGCCGAGGTTGAGTATGAGGAGCGCGAGACGAGCCTCTGGGAGATCAAGTACCCTCTGGCCGGAGAGACGGATGTGTTTTTGACTGTCGCCACGACGCGACCGGAGACGATGCTGGGCGATACCGCCCTGGCGGTGCATCCGGATGACGAGCGTTACCGCGACTATATCGGTCGGACCGTGACTCTGCCGCTGGTCGGTCGCGAGATCCCTATAATTGCCGATGCTATGGTTGAACCGGGCTTCGGTACCGGTGTTGTTAAAATCACGCCGGCGCACGATCCGGCCGACTTTGAGGTGGCGCAGCGCCACGACTTGCCTTTGGTTGAGGTGATCGATGCCCACGGCCTGATGTCCGCGGCGGCGGGGGAGAAGTATGTCGGGATGACGGCTGATGAGTGTCGCCGGGCGGTGGTTGCCGATCTGCAGGAACTCGGATTGATTCCCAAGATCGAGCGCTACAATCACAATGTCGGCACCTGCTATCGTTGCGGCACCTTCATTGAGCCGCGCGTGTCGTTGCAGTGGTTTGTCCGGATGAAGGAAATGGCTGATCCGGCTATTGAGGCGGCGCTCAACGGGGATGTCAAATTCTTTCCGGAACGCTTCACGAAGGTGTACATAAATTGGCTGGAGAATATTCGCGACTGGTGTATTTCGCGTCAGCTCTGGTGGGGGCATCGGATTCCCGCCTGGTACTGCGGTGACTGTGAGGAGATTACGGTGGCAAGAGAAACACCATCACAGTGCTCGCATTGCGGCGGAACGGATTTACGTCAGGACGATGATTCGCTCGATACCTGGTTCAGTTCGGCTCTGTGGCCCTTCTCGATTTTGGGTTGGCCGGAGGAAACCGCCGACTATAAATATTTCTACCCGAATTCCATGCTGGTGACCGGCTACGACATTATTTTCTTCTGGGTGGCGCGGATGATTTTTTCCGGGATTCATCAGACCGGGCAGGTGCCTTTCCATACCGTCTTCTTTAACGGTATCGTGCGCGATGATCAGGGGCGCAAAATGTCCAAGTCGCTCGGCAACGGTACCGAGCCGATGGAGGAGATCGCCACCTATGGCTGTGACGCGTTGCGCTATTCGCTGATTTCCGGAACGGCGCCGGGCAATGACCAGCGTTATTTGACCTATCATGTGAAGGCCGGCTCCGCCTTTGTGAATAAGATCTGGAACGCCTATCGCTTTATCATGATGAATTATCCGGAAGACGACAGCGTGCCGGTCTTTGCCGAGTTGAACCCCGCCGAATTGCCGGAGACTGACCGTTGGATATTGTCCAAGCTGCAACAGACGATCGCCCAGGTGAGCGGCGACCTTGAGAAGCTCGAGACCGGCATGGCTTTCAGCCGGGTGTATTCCTTTATTTGGGATCTGTTTTGTGACTGGTACATCGAGATGGCCAAGCCGCGCCTGCGCAGTACGGTCGCCGGTGAGCGTGAAGCGGTTCTGAGTACCCTGTGCCATGTGCTGGCAGAGGGGTTGAAGCTCCTGCATCCGTTCATGCCTTTCATCACCGAGGCGGTCTATCAGGGATTGCCGCCGACGAAGGGTAGCATCATGGTTGCGGCGTGGCCGCAGTCCGATCCGTCGCTGCTGAACCCCGAGCTGGAGAGCGATATGGAGGTTATCCTGGAACTGGTCGGAGCCGTCCGTGCTCTATGTGCCGAGTACAAAGTTCCCCCGAGCCGCGAGATAGGTCTGGTCTTGCAGGCGGACGCCGCGGCGACGACGGAGCGGGTATCGCGCAATCTGCCGGTGTTGGCGCATCTGGCTGCGGTGACGGAACTCGGCTTTATTAATACGCCGGAGGCGGCGCCGTCGCTGTCGGCGACGGTTGTGTTCAAGGGCGGAACCATATACGTGCCCTTGGCCGATCTTGTCGATTTGAAACAGGAGCGGGAGCGACTCTCTAAAGAGGCGGAACAGCACGCGGCGGAAATCGATCGGCTGGATCGCCAACTGAACAATCCGCAATTTGTGGAACGCGCCCCGGCGGCGGTGGTTGAGAAGCAGCGGGAACGTCGGGCTGAGGTTGAGAAGTTACTGGCCGGAGTTCAGTCGCGGCTCGAACAGCTTGTGGAATAAACTATTAATGAGGGCTTTTTAATCATCTTTTTAATCATCATTAAGTAGAAACTTAAGTGGTATTCAAGAAGTAAGGGGTCCAATCCCCCCTTGTTCAGTTTAAAAGAACGCCAAAACGGACATGATCCGTGGCGTTCTTTTGGATTTTTAGCGCATACACTATTTTGCAAAATTTGTCAAGTGCCAATTTCGTTGACTTTTCTACCGGTTTTGGGACTGGTCTTAGAACAAGAAAGGTCGTACCTTTTATATTGCAGGCTTGTACTGCGGACCAAAGCAAAAGTGGGGGGTAAAGTTAAATGAAAAAACACAAATCAAGAAATCGCTTGTCGGCACTGTTCTTAACCATAGTTATGGTGTTGGGCATGATGCCGACGATAGCAACAGCAACACCAGTTGCCGGTAAAGGCACAAATAGTTCTCCGGTTATCGGGGTGGATCACCCGACAGAACCTGGCGATGTTATGTTGTTCAAGAGCGCGGCTCCGGTGGAGGGTATGGTTAATACCTGGGATGTCACGTTAAGGATTGAAGGCAAAGACAAACAGGTCACGAGTGATGTCGTTCTGGTCATTGACACTTCCGGAAGTATGGCCAGCAACAACAGACTTGTAAAGGCAAAGGAAGCTGCGAATGCATTTGTTGATACATTGTTGGCTCCCGGTAGCGCTTCCGCGACGGTCACAAAGATAGGTGTGGTTTCGTTTGCAGAAGGTGCTACCCTGAAGCAGGATCTAACCGGCAATCGCAATTCGTTGCATACCGCGATCAACGGTCTGAATGCCACGGGAGGAACTTTCACTCAGGCCGGTGTCAGAAGGGCAAAAGATTTGTTGGCTACTTCCACAGCCGCCAAAAAGCATATAGTTCTGTTGTCGGATGGGGTACCGACGTATGGTTACAAAATTAAAAATCCAGAAGACTATCTTGTCACCCCAGAGGGCTCTTCACATGAAGAGACTAGTGCCGACGTGCCTGCCAGTGCTTTTTCCGACGAAAGAGTCGGTAAGGGAGATAGTATGTGGTACCGTCCTTACGGTAAGTCGTGGTACTACAACTTCGGTAATTCCGCCATTGCCGAAGCCGGTTTTGCCGGAGCGGCAGGCATCAATTTGTTTACAGTCGGGCTTCAGACATATGGAGCCGGTAGTGAAGTCCTTGACAATATGAAACAGGGCTCCGGAACCTTTACCGCAGTAAGCGATGTGAGTCAGCTTAATGCGGTTTTTCAGGCTATTGCCGGCCAGATCGGAGCCGCGGTGAAGGATGCAGCGGTCACCGACCTGATGGGACCGGGCTTTGAGATTCCGGCCGCAAATGTAAGTAGCATTGTAACCGTGCCGGGCATACCGGCGGCAACCTATAATTCCGATACCAAAACGATCACGTGGAATCCCGGGACACTGACAACTCCGATCGAGGAAGGCAGTAATATCAAGTACGCGGAACTCAAGTACAGAATCGAGATTAATGACGATATTCTGACTCAGACCCCGGATGAAAACGGCGAGTACCCGACAAACAGTGATGCGCAGGTTTCCTACAAGGACGCGGACGGGAATTCTCAAACCGGTACTTTCCCGGTTCCCATGGTTAATCCTGTTCTGTATAAAGTTGTAAAAGTGCTTCAGGACAAGGACGGAAACGTCATAACGGCGGATCGGAATTTTACGGTTCAGGTCACGGGTCCCGGCAAGGATGGGAACTATACGGTTCGTAGCTTTACACTGAACGCGAGTACTCAAAACAGCACGAAGCTAATGACGGATCTCAGATATTCCAGCACCTATACATTCGAAGAAACGGGCAATCTGTCGGCCTATGACGTGACATATTATGTTAATGGTAACGAGGTCTCAGGTGCCGATCGAAAATTCGAAATAGTTAATAACAACACCGCGGATGTGGAAGTTAAGGTAGTCAATAAGGAAAAATCGGTTGATATCTCCGGCGCTAAGACGTGGGATGATGCAAACAACCAGGATGGCAAGCGTCCCGCGAGCATTACGATCAACCTGTATAAGAAGGTCGGCGAAGCAGAAAAAGCGTTTGTCGAGAGCAAAACCGTAAAAGCGGACGCAAACGGCAACTGGACTTGGAGCTTTACGAATCAGCCTAAGTACGAAGGTGACGTTGAGATCGTCTACAGCATCACTGAGGACGTGGTTACCGGTTATACGACAACAGTTTCCGGCTACAACGTGACCAATACACACGTTCCTGAGACGGTTGATATCTCCGGCGCTAAGACGTGGGATGACGCTGATAACCAGGATGGAATACGTCCTGCGAGCATTAAGATCAACCTGTACA
>JAAZJE010000140.1 GCA_012800515.1 Clostridiaceae bacterium | reverse complement strand
TTTTTATGGTTACCAGATTAGTAATGGACTAGCGTATCTATTCCGACAGGCCAGAGCCGGGCCTGCCGGATATTACCCGCCCACTACAAGGCGACGCAGAGGGCTGGTAGAAATGACAATTGAAGACTTGTTGGAAGAAATAGCAATAGCAAAAGCCATCTAATTCAAGTTATGTATACGCACTGCCCCCGACCTGGCGTTAGCTTGCCCAAAAAAGCTCTTTTGCCGGGGTTGTATGACAGTTTTAGCGCTCGAATGTAGTCTTAAACTGATTTTCTGTTAGCTACGATTTAGTCACAGCCGGATTAGATGCTACCAGTTGTAATTTTGACCCGAAAACGACGATTTCAGCGTTTTTATAGGCCGAATTTTTGGTTTTTACGAAAACTCAAGGGGCCTTTCAACGACATTTATTTATGTGGCAACAGGGAGGGGTAATCCCCGATACGGAAAATAGCGGCGGACTACTCCCCCGCACCGCCGAACCAACGTTCGAAAGCCTTCCTGAAGCGTCGCCAGAATCCCGTTTCGGTCTTCGGAGCGGCGGGCGACAGAGTCGGTACAGGCGTCGGATCAACGGCAGGCGCGTCTTCGGGTACGACGGCACCGATTCTCCTCCGTGTATGAGCGAGACGCGCGGCGGCGCGACGATCCAGCTCATCCGCTCTTTCAGCCTTGAGTTCCTTTGCCTTCGCTTCGGCTTCGGCAATAGCGGTCCGCATGAACCACTGCTGAGCCGGCAACTCTCCCTGCGCGACGACAAACGCCGCGGGCGGCAATTGTTCCCGATCCACTTCTTCCGGGGTCAGCTCGGTCAAACTGCCGTCCGGCAACATGCGGCGTCCCTTAATGTTATCGGCAAAGCAGACAGCCATAAACTCCAGCAGGAACTTGCGGATCTCCGGGTCGTCAATAGGACAGGCGATTTCCACCCGGCGACGGATATTGCGCGTCATCCAGTCGGCCGAGGATATGTATATATCACTGTCCTCGCCGGCACCGAAACAGTACACGCGGTGGTGTTCCAGAAAACGGCCGACAATCGACTGAATCCGGATGTTTTCGGTCAAATCTTCAATTCCGGGCAGGATACAGCATATACCGCGAACCATCAGATCGATTTTTACTCCGGCGGCCGAGGCCTCCTGGAGCAGGTCGAGCATGCGGCGATCGGAAATTGAGTTCAGTTTCAAACGAATCAAAGCGGGCTCACCGCGCTCCGCACGCTCTATCTCACGACGAATCAGGCGTCCCAGTCCCTCCTGCAACGACAGGGGGGCAACCAGAAGGCGTTCATATTGACCCTCGAGATTACCGATCAGCATATTGTTGAAAAAGGCCACGCCGTCGCGACCGATATCCTGACGGGAAGTCATGAAAGAAAAGTCCGTATACTGCCGCGCCGTTTTCTCGTTGTAATTACCGGTGCCGATTTGCGTGAAGGTTTCTATCTGACCGTCGCTCATCCGCGTAATCAGACAGATCTTCGAGTGCACTTTATAGCCGTCCATGCCGTATATAACCCGGCAACCGGCCGATTCCAGGCGCGACGACCAGTCGATATTGTTCTTCTCGTCAAAGCGGGCCCTCAGTTCCAGCAACACCACTACCTCCTTACCCTGCTCGGCCGCCGCGGCCAATTGCTCGGCAACTTTGGAAACCGCAGCCAGTCTGTAGATAGTGATTTTTATTGAGAGCACATCCGGATCATTGACAGCTTCGCGCAAAAGACGGATAAATGGATCCATCGATTCATAGGGATAGGACAGGATCAGGTCACGTTCGCGCAGTTGTTCCATGATAGAGCGATCCGTATCCACGGCGGTCGCCTCCTGCGGTGTAAAGGGCGGGAAGGAATGCTCCACGCGCATCGCGTCGCTTACCTTATCAATAATAGCATCGGCCAGGGCGGGACGCATCAGCGAGCGGGTGACGAAGACCCGGTCGGCGGACAGTTGCAGTCGTGCGGTCAGGAAGCTGCCCAGATACGGCGACGGTGTCCGATCGACCTCCAGGCGTACCGCGGCCAGACGCTTGCGCTTATCGAGAATGCGCTTCATGAGGTCGCGGAAATCGTCATCCCCCTCGATATAGTCATCATCATCCGGGCTGACGTCGCCGTTGCGGGTCACCCGAATTACCAGACTCTCTTCGATCTTATAATGCAGAAAAATTTCCGCCGCATAAGCAAGAACCAATTTCTCCGTCCTGATGAAACGACGGCAATCGGGTGTCAGGCTGATTATCGTCGGCAGAATATCGGGAATACTGATGATTCCGATCGAGTCGGTCTGAACCGACGGCTCCTGCCCCCAAAAGCGAGGCGCCTCATTATCGGAATAGGGATCGCGCTCTATGCGGCGCAGACGGAAAACGGTATGGGTCGCCAAATTGATCAAATGCGGAAAAGGATGCGACCAGTCGATAATTTGCGGAGACAGCACCGGGAAAATCAAATTCCGGAACAGTTTACGCACTTCGCTCTGTTCAGCGGCTGTAAGGTCGTTAACTTCCAATTCGACCACATCCGCGCCGTAGAGTTCATTCATAAGCGTCACGTAAGTGTGGTCCATATCCGCGTAAAGGTCGACGCAAGTCTGCATAATCGCCTTCAATTGCTGTTGCGGCGTCATTCCGGATTTGTTGTCGATGATCGGCTCCTGCGCTCCGGCCATATCGTGCAGAGTTCCGACCCGAATCATGAAGAACTCGTCTAAATTCGAACAGACTATCGACAGGAAGCGCAGGCGCTCAAGCAGGGGCGTGGTCGGCGTTTCCGCCTCGCAAAGCACACGCCGGTTGAATCGTAGCCACGACAACTCGCGGTTTTGGGTATACCGTGTGTCTACACTCGCATTCTCTCGTAACTCAGGGCTAGTCTCCATTTTCATTCCTCAATAAATGTTCGATTAAATACCCTTCCCGCACTCCGGTTGGGCTGATCAGTAATTTGGGAACACGGAAATGCTCTGCCAAGCTCTCCAGTAAAATCATACCCGGCATCAATGTGTGAATTCGATCCGGCTTGACCCAGAGAATGGTTCGCGCCGCAGCCCGCTCACCCATATTCATCAGCGAAGATGTCAGTCGTCCCAGCATCTCGGCCGGTATCGTCCGCTCGGCGGGATCCGGTGTTTCACGAGCAAGGATATCCAAACTGCCGGAGCCGAAGGCCGCTTCATTGTACAATTGTAGTACTGCTCGACCGGTACCGCCAACCACGCAGAGAACCGGTTGCGGCTCGACCCTAATGTTAAGTTCTTTGAGACGGCGGCGCAATTCCGCACGTAGATGTCTGTATTCCTGTTTATTCGGCAATAGGCGGTCGATAAAATCACGGAACAGACTCAGAGAACCGCATTGCAATCCCGTCCACTGCGTCATTTTATTATCTTTAAATAAAATAATTTCCGTGCTTCCGCCGCCGATGTCCGCCAACACTCCGGTATCGACCTCTCCCCGGGTGGCGCCGAGGAAAGCATAGCGCGCCTCATCCGCAACCGGCAGAACCTCCACCTCCCAGCCGATCTGTTCGCGAACCAAACGCAAAATCTCCGGCTGATTCGTCAGGTCACGCAACGATGCAGTCGCGAAAGGATATACCGCACGGATATTGCGGAAAGACTGCACTATTTTCTTGAAATGGCGCAAAGTCTCCAGCAATCTGGAAATTCCGTCACCATCCAAGCTGTTATTGACAATAGAGTTGTTCAGGCCGGCGGCAATTCTCGAAGAAATCAATTCGGTAGCACTGCCGTCCGATATATCGAATATGGACAGGCGAATATTGTTCGACCCGATATCAACAGCTGCTACAGGTTCAATATTCATCTCGTCTCCGATACGGGAGCGAGCCGTGTTTCCAGATACGGCCCGAATAATTCCAGCGCGTTCCGACTAGTCATCTCCGCGCAGGCTGCGACGGTTATGCCACGAATCTCGGCCAGCCTCGCACCGATATATGGTAAATAGGATGGTTCATTACGCTCTCCGCGGAAAGGCGTCGGTGTCAAATAGGGACAATCCGTTTCGATCATGAGTCGATCGGCGGGAATCGTCGCTGCCGCTGCGACCGGCATGCGGGCATTTTTGAAAGTTATCGGCCCGTCAAAGCCGAAATAGAAGCCCAACGGCAGTATTCGTTGAGCAAATTCCGGGCTTCCCGAATAGCAATGGAAAACTCCGGTGCGCTCCGTGCGTAAATAGCCGCCCGCCCGCGCCGCGGTCAATATTTCCAGCGTTTCGGCATGTGCCTCGCGACTGTGGATAACCACCGGCAGGTCATACTCGTACGCCATCTTCAATTGTGCGATAAAGGCTGCCCTCTGCTGCTCCCGCGGCGAATAATCATAATGGAAGTCCAGGCCGATCTCCCCTACCGCAACGATACAATTGCGCTCCCTATCATCAAGCAGCGCCCGATACTCCGCCTCCGCCTCGGGACTCCACTGATTGGTATCGTGCGGATGCATACCAATCACGGTGCTGATCCCGGGAACGGCCTGCGCCTGGGCAATTACTTCGCGCGCGGATTCCGGCGTACAACCGATATTAAGGATGTGGCGTAACTTTGCCTCCACGGCGCGCTCAATCACCGCCGCGAGGTCATCTTCATATGTCTCACCGTCCAGATGGGCATGAGTATCTATCCACATATATGCGTAACTTTCTCCTTAACGCATCGTATCAGCTAGCATCTTAACAAATTATATCTAATAATTGTAAAATACACGTAAAGTTATTGCTCGCTGTATATTTTATTCAAAGCCTCTATTTCCGCGTCCACGTCCAGGCGACTGAACAAATGCACACCTCCGGCGATTTTTTCCGTCGGTTGCCATACTCCCCAGACCTGCACCTGCTCCCAGGTCAGCTGCTCCGGCGCGGCACTCAGCCCGAGAGCCTCCGCCATAGCCGCCGCCGTCCGCGGCAGAAAAGCCTGTAGAAGCGCGGCTATAATCCGCAATCCGTCACTCAAATTGCGCAGTACGACGGCCAATCTGTCTCTGTGAGCGGCATCGCGCCCGAGAACCCAGGGCTCGGTCAAGTCAATATACTTGTTGCAACGCGCGGCAAAGGTGAATATATGATCCAGTGCGTTAGCGGCGCGCGGTTCGGCCATAGCCGTATCTACCTGATGGAATAGACTCTCGCCGGCATTGCGCAAGTCCAGATCCCATTCACTCTCCTCGGAGCTGCACTCGACATTCGAAACATACGGAAGCACTCCGTCAAAATATTTATTGATCATCGCCGTCGTACGACTGAGCAAGTTGCCCAAATTATTGACCAAATCCGTATTGATACGTTGCAGGAAATCCGAATTCGTGTACGATCCGTCAACACCGTAGCCCATTTCGCTGAGCAGATAATAGCGAATACTGTCAACGCCATAGCGCTCGGCCAGAACCAGCGGATCGACTACATTACCGAGCGATTTGGACATTTTGACGTTATCGAAAAGCAGCCAGCCGTGGGCATAGACTTTCTTCGGCACCGGCAAATCCAACGCCATCAGGAAAGCCGGCCAAATCAACGTGTGGAAGCGCACGATCTCCCGTCCGACCAATTGAATATCGGCCGGCCAGTAGCGCTCCATATCGGCGGTATTGTCAGGATAACCCATCGCCGTAATATAATTCAGCAAAGCGTCAATCCAGACATAGATAACAAATTTCGAATCGTTGGGAGCGACCACGCCCCAGTCAAACGCCGAGCGGGTGACCGCCAAATCCTGCAGACCGGGCTTGAGAAAATTATTGATCATTTCTCTGGCGCTGCCGGCCGGAACAAGGAAAGGCTCTTCACGGGCAAAGAGTTCCTCCAGCGGCTTTTGATACTTGCTGAGGCGGAAGAAATAACTCGGTTCGCTCATCCGGCGCAGTTCCCGATGGCAGTCCGGGCAATTACCATCCTCGTCAAGTTGTGAGGGCAACCAATAGGCCTCGCAAGGCGTACAATACAGACCCTCGTATGAACCGGGATATATGTCGCCGCTGTCGACCAGGCGCTGGAAAATCGCCTGTACCCGCCGCATATGATCCGCGCCGGTGGTGCGGATATAGCGATCGTAGCTGATATCGAGCTTTTTCCAGACCTCCACATAATCTTCGTTTATCCTGTCGACATATTCCTGAGGCTCCACCCCGGCAAGACGAGCTTTCTCCTCCACCTTCTCTCCGTGCTCGTCGAGACCGGTCAGGAACATCACGTCCGCCCCTTTGAAGCGCTGCCAGCGCGCCAGCGCATCGGCAAGAACGGTTGTGTATGAATGTCCGATATGCGGGCGTCCGCTGGCGTAATAAATCGGCGTGGTGATATAAAACTTTTTCTTTTGCGGCATTTTCTACCTCACTGACTATTCGGAACTCCGTATCGATGGAGTAAAGCGTCGCGAATCTCCCAGAGTTTGAGCGATAAATCGACGTAATAAGTTTGCGGATTGTTGAAGCGTTTTACCGAATCCCACAGGGTTTCCTGCTGTTCGGCACAATAGCGGCGGATATCCTGCACATTATAGCGCGGATAGACGCACCGCCCCTTGACAAATACCGGTTGCAGTAATTTCCGCGCCGTAAAATTGGTTACAGTCTTACGCTTCCAGGTGTGGATCGGGTCAAAGAGCTCATACGGCTCACTCGTGTCTATTATCTCGTCGTCCAGCGTGATCAGATCGGCGATCGCCATACCGGTCTCATTATCGAAGAAACGCCATACTTCCTTCGACCCCGGCGTCGTGATCTTAGCCAGATTTTCCGAAACTTTCATCCTAGGCTCCATCCTACCGCCGACCTCAATTCCGGACAACTTGTACACACCGCCGAAGACCGGCTCGGACCGGGAGGTAATCAGGCGCTCTCCGACCCCGCAGGAGTCAAAGATCGCGCCCTGATTAATCAGGTCGCTGATCAGATATTCGTCCAGGGCATTGCTGATGACGATGCGGCAATCCTCCATACCGGCGGCATCGAGTAGCGCTCGCGACTCTTTGGTCAGCCAGGTCAGGTCGCCGCTGTCAATTCGTATACCTTTGACGCGCTTGCCCTGCGGCTCAAGAATCTCCCGGGAAACCCGAATCGTATTCGGAATGCCGCTGTTGAGGACATTGTACGTATCGACCAGGAAAACCGCCTCGTCCGGCCAGGACTTCGCATAGGCAACGAAGGCTTCGTACTCGGTAGGAAAAGCCTGGACGAAGCTGTGCGCCATCGTTCCGGAGAGGGGGATGCCGAACTGTTCGCCGCAAATCGTGCAGGAAGTGCCGTGAGCGCCGCCGATATATGCCGCCCTGGCTCCCAGAACGGAGGCATCCGTCCCCTGCGCGCGGCGGGCACCGAATTCCATAATCGCCCTCCCCTGCCCAGCGCGCACGATGCGGCTCGCCTTGGTGGCAATCAGCGACTGATGATTAATGGTCAACAAAAGCATCGTCTCAATCATTTGCGCCTGAATAATCGGACCGCGCACCTTGACGATCGGCTCGTTGGGAAACAGGGGCGTTCCCTCGGGAATCGCCCAGACATCACATTCGAACTTCAGATTCCGCAGATAAGTCAGAAACTTCTCACTGAAGTGGGCCGTGGAACGCAAATAATCGATATCATCATCGGAGAAAGACAGATTCTCCAAATAATCCATCATCTGCTCGACACCGGCCATGATGGCAAAGCCGCCCCCCTCGGGGACCTGGCGAAAATACAGGTCATAGCAGGCCTGTGTGTCTTTCAGACCGCTGTCGAAATAGCCTTGCGACATCGTCAACTCGTAGAAGTCGGTCAACATTGTCATATTTGTTCTCTGGTTCCAGCGCTTTTTCATATGTACTCCTTAAGCTCCTTTCGGACGTCCTCATTATACTCCCTCCAAGGTTGGTAGCCAAACAGCCCTTGCTTATATGTAACAAAATCCAGCCGCAAACCCTTGGCCGGGAGAGTAAGGCCGGCGGCCTTGCGTTCACCGCCGACAATCATGGAGGCGACATCCTCCGGCCTGATTTTGCCCAGGCCGACCTCGACCAAAGTTCCGGCAATGATACGCACCATGTTATACAGAAAACCGTCTCCGCGCACACGGATCACCCAGCAATCCCGTTGCGCGATATCCGGCTCGACGCAAAGCTCGTATATCGTCCGGGTCGTCGTCTTCACTTCACTGCCGGTGGCCATGAAAGCGCGGAAATCGTGTCGTCCGATGAACGCTTCCGCGGCCTGATTCATTGCCGCCGCGTCCAGCGGCCGCGGTTCGAAATAATATCCCCTGGTCAGTAGCGCCGACGGATTGCGCCGATTCAATATACGATAACTGTATTGCTTATCCAGAGCCTCGCGCCGGGCATCAAAAGGATAATCTTCAAAGCAGAACGCATCGATCACGCTTATATCGTCGGGCAAGATCGAATTCAGCGCCGGTGGCCATTTCTCAGTGGGAATGCGCACCGTGGTGCGAAAACTACTCACATGACCCGCCGCGTGTACGCCGCTGTCGGTTCGGCTGCAACCCGTCAGAATAATCGGCTCCTTCGCCAGCCTAATGATGGCCCGTCGCAACGTGCCCTGTACACTGCGTAAGTTTAACTGCTCCTGCCAGCCGACGAAATCCGTGCCATCGAACTCGACCAGCAGGGCAAAATAGCGTCCGACCGGGCGCTCCGTCGAAGGATTCGTTTCCGCCGTAAAAGTCATTATACCAACCCGAACCAGCCGAGCGGCACCAGATATTCGATCAATAGCAGCGCCGCGCAAATCAGCACAAGTATCACCGCCGCCCAACGGTCGGGCGGGCGCAACTTCAATTCACGCAGCTTCGTTCGTCCGCGACCACCCCGGTAACAACGCGACTCCATAGCCACGGCCAGTTCTGCGGCGCGTTTGAACGCACTGACGAATAACGGTACCAGAACCGTAACCAGACCTTTCGCCCTCTTAATCAGACCGCCGGTATCGAAATCGGCGCCGCGCGAGGACTGCGCCTTCATAATTCTGGCCGTCTCGTCCGCCAAAGTCGGAATAAAGCGCAGGGCTATCGACATCATCATTGCCAGCTCGTGACTGGGGAAGCGAATCTTCTCCAGGGGACGCAAGAGACTCTCGATTGCGTCCGCCATCGCCAGCGGCGTTGTGGTCAGTGTCATTAGGAGAGTGGTGGTCATGATCAGGAAGAAGAGACGCAACACCATCTTGATCCCGACCAGCAGACCCTGATGCGTAATTGTCAGAGGCCCGAGCGACCACAATTCCGTTCCCGGTGTCATAAAAATATTGATCAAAAAAGCAAAAGACGCAATGAAAATCACCGGACGCACCGAGCGCAGAACTAACCTGAACGGCACTCGCGAAGCCATGATTCCCACAAACAAAACTAATACAAAGAGTAGCAGGCTCAAAGGCGAGTTCAGGAAGAAAATCACGATCATAACGGTCAAAGCCGCCAGCAGCTTTACGCGCGGATCGAGGCGATGCAGAATCGAATCAGCCGGATAGTAATTGCCCAGAGTAATATTCATCGCTCCACCCACAGATTCTCTACCGCCGACAGCCTATCTCCTGCAGATTGTCGCGCCGCCGACTTCGGCGCTCCGGCCTGTCGAATCAGCCGTACCGCCGCCTCGACGCTGTAGGCATTGGTCGCCAGCGGCCAGTCGGGATGTTCCGCCGCCAAAGCCTCCATAAACTGCGCCGTCCGTGGCTTCTCAAGTCCCGCCGCCGCCAAAATATCGGCTCGGCTGAAAACCTCATCCGTCGTTCCCAAAACGAGTGATCTGCCATCCTTCATAACTAAAAGCCGATCAGAAAAACGCGCCAAATCCTCCATATTATGCGAGACAAGAATTATCGTCCGTCCCTTATGCGTCAGTTCCCGGACATAACCGAGAATCTCTTCCCGGCCGGCCGGATCAAGACCCGCAGCCGGTTCGTCCAAAATCAGCACCTCCGGCTCCATCGCAATCACTCCGGCCATCGCGGCTCGGCGTTTTTGGCCACCGGACAGTTCAAAGGGCGAGCGTTGCAGAATATCCGGATCAAATCCGACGATCTCCGCCGCGGCGTAGACGCGACGCTCCACCTCCGCCTCACTCAGACCCAGACGTTTCGGGCCGTAGGCGATATCGGCGAAGACCGAGTCGGCAAACAGCTGATGTTCGGGATATTGAAAAACCAGACCGACCATCCGGCGCAGTTCGCGAATTTCCTTATTAAGCCGGGTGTTAAAGCCCAATACGCGTACCGACCCGCTTTGCGGTCTGATCAATCCGTTCAAATGCTGCACCAGAGTAGATTTTCCGGAACCGCTATGCCCCATGATACCCAGAACCTCGCCGCGCCTGACCTCCAGATTAACCTCACTTAGGGCCTCCGTAGCACCGGGCGTATGCGGATTATATGTGTATGAAAGATCCTTGACTTCGATAATAATCTCTCCCGCAGCGGATTTTGTCGATGCAACAACCTCTGTTGCAACGGGTTCCGTCGACACAGTTAGCGCATCCGACGCAGCCTCCCGATCCGCCGCAGTTCGCATCAATTGCGTAACGGTGGCAATTGCCCCGGTAAAGCTCGCCGCCTTTTCCGGGCATATGGGCAGATTCATCTCATGGGAAAGCAGGTGTGCTATGGCCGCATGGGCCGGTACATCCAGTCCCGCGTCGATGATTTCCGCAACATGAGCAAATATCTGCTCCGGCCGGCCTCTGAGCAGAATTTTGCCCTCATGCATAACCACAACAGAGTCGGCCACCATGGCCTCCTCCATATTGTGCGTGATATTAAGTACGGTCAGGCCTTTCTCACGATTGAGCCTTTGAACAAGCTCCATGAAATCTCGACGGCTGAGCGGATCGAGCATTGACGTCGCCTCGTCAAGAATCAGAACGCGCGGCTGCATTGCCATTATACCGGCGATCGCGAGCTTCTGCTTCATGCCGCCCGATAGTTGCGCCGGCGGACGCTGCGCATATTCACTCAGTCCGACGATGGCTAGAGCGGTATCTACACGATCACGCAGTTCCGGATTGGGAATACCCAGATTTTCCGGTCCGAAAGCCACATCCTCTTCGACCGTCGTGCCGATAATCTGGTTGTCCGGATTCTGGAACACCAGCCCGCAACGACGGCGCACCATGTAACTCGTCTCGTCATCCACTGCCTCTATGCCATCGACCCGGATCCGTCCGGACAGCGGCAACTCCAGAGCGTCTATCAGGCGCGCCAAGGTGGATTTCCCCGAACCGTTGCGCCCAAGAATAGCCAGATGCGTTCCGGCCTCCACCTCCAAGTCAACACCGTTCAGCGCGTTCGGTGCCTCGGGTCGATCGGGCTCATAGGAAAAACTCAGACCTTCGATTTCGATGATGATCTGCCCGGGCTCGGATCTTAACTGTGCGGCTTGACTCGTCATGAATTCCTATCAAAAAAAGGGGCAATTTCTTGCCCCGTTTTAACTAGCCCAATTGCTGCTATTCAACCAGGCTCAGTCGAACCATCATTGCTCCGTCGCCGCGGCGGGGACCGAGACGCACTATGGAAGTATAGCCGCCGTTGCGATCAACAAAACGCGGTGCGACATCGTTGAACAGATGATTGACCGGATTAATTCGGCGTCCGTTGTCGTCGGTGCGGCGAATCAGCCAGTTCATGGCCCGGCGGCGAGCCGCCAGCCTGGACGGATTGTCGACCTGACGCATTTCGGTTTTCAGTTCCCGAACCACAACGTCCATCTCGTTTCCGGAAAGCGAGGTTTTCTGTGCCAGAACCTTGCGGGACTTACCGTCAAGACGGGCGCCCGAGACGAGAACCTCTTTGGTCGTGTAATTATCGCGCTCCTTAATTGCGCTGGTAATCAGACGTTCGGCGATCTTGCGGGTTTCCTGAGCACGCTGCAAGGTGGTTTCGATTGACCCGTGCAGAATCAGATCCGTGACCAGTCCCTTTAACATAGCGCGGCGAGCCGCCGACTTACGTCCTAATTTACGTAGTGCAGACATTTATATTTCCTCCTGGACTATACGTCACTCTTAAAGGCAAGGTATAGGCCGATTTCATCGAGCTTCGTGATGACCTCTTCCAAGGACTTCTTGCCCAAGTTACGTACTTTCATCATTTCTTCCTCCGAACGTACCACCAAATCGCCGACGGTGTTTATGCCGGCTCTCTTCAAGCAGTTGTAGGTACGCACTGTAAAGCCCAAGTCCTCAATCGGATCCTCGAGCAGCTTGCTCTGTTCATCCTCATCGGAACTGCGGCGATATATGGCTGCGGATTGGGCATCCGTCAAATCAATAAATGGCAAAAGATGATCACAGAGAATGCGCGCCGATCCGCTCACGGCCTGATCCGCGGAAATCGTTCCGTCCGTCCAGACCTCGAGGGTCAACTTGTCATAGTCGGTAATCTGACCGACACGGGTATTTTCAACCGCGTAAGTCACCTTGAGCACCGGATTGAAAATCGAATCAACCGGAATAATTCCGATCGGCTGATTTGCCCATTTGTTTTTATCCGAAGGACGATAGCCGACGCCCGACGCAACCGTCAATTCAATATAGAGCTTCCCTTCGCCGTTAAGGGTAGCGATGTGATGCTCCGGATTGACAATTTCTACCTCGTCATCAACTACAATGTCTTTCGCCAGCAGCGCACCGGTACGACCGACTTCGGCACTGAGATACATTGTTTTCGGTCCTTCGACATTCAGCCGCAGATTAATCCCCTTAATGTTGAGAATCATCTCTGTTACGTCTTCGATGACTCCGGGAACCGTGGAGTACTCATGTAGAACACCCTCAATCCGGATCGCCGTTACGGCCGCTCCGGGCAGAGAAGACAATAACACCCGGCGTAAAGAGTTCCCTAATGTGACACCGTAGCCGCGCTCCAGCGGTTCAACCGTAAACTTACCGTAAGTTTTATCTTTACTCAGTTCAGCAACTCTCAGTTGAGTCTTGCTTGTATCTATCATTATTACCTCCTGCCGAATATCGAGCCGGCAATCAAGCGGGTTAGGTTGCTAAGGCCGCACATATGTGCCGTCCTGTTCAATAAAACTATACCCGACGGCGTTTGGGGGGACGACAGCCGTTATGAGGCAACGGCGTAACGTCTTTAATATACGTCACGTCCAGTCCGGTCGCCTGCAACGCGCGAATCGCCGACTCGCGTCCGGGCCCGGGGCCTTTCACATAGACTTCAACCGTGCGCATTCCGTGCTCGGCGGCGGTTCTGGCGGCGGACTCGGCAGCTAATTGAGCCGCAAAGGGTGTACCCTTGCGTGAGCCCTTCATTCCGCTGGCGCCTGAGCTGGACCAGGCAATACCGTTCCCGCTCGGATCGGTAATGGAAACTATGGTGTTATTAAAAGTAGCATGGATATGAGCATGTCCATGTTCAACATTTTTACGCGCACGCCGACGGGGACGAGCGGTTCTTCTAGCCTGTTTTGCCATTTAAATAAGTCCTCCTATCTGCGCCTGCCGGTTACGGAACGACGATTCGGTCCCTTGCGGGTTCTTGCGTTCGTCTTGGTCCGCTGGCCGCGTACCGGCAAACCCATGCGATGGCGACGCCCGCGATAACAACCGATCTCGGTCAGACGTTTAATGTTCATCGCCACGTCACGACGCAGATCACCCTCTATGTGGTAGTCGCGCTCCAGAACGGTTCTGATCTGAGTTATCTCGTCTTCGGTCAGATCCTTAACTCTGGTATCCGGGTTGATTCCGGTCTTCTCCACCACTTCTTTGGCGTATGTACGGCCGATTCCGTAAATATAGGTCAACGCGATTTCAATGCGCTTACTGGTCGGCAGGTCAACACCCGCTATACGTGCCATTAAATTTCCTCCACAAATCCTTACTAATCAACTCGTAATCGAGCTCTAGCCCTGACGCTGCTTATGGCGAGGGTCGGAGCAGATTACCATAACGGTTCCCTTGCGCTTAATCACCTTACATTTTTCGCACATCGGCTTAACGGAAGGTCTTACTTTCACTGTGCATCACCTCTTCTTTCATCTGCCGGCACAGATAACAATTATTTTCGCTTCGTTCTCGTCCGCATGACAGATAAAACTCCGCCATCGAATCAACGAACGCAATTTGTAATTATATAACAAATCTTTTGCTTAGTTCAAGCATGTTTCGAGCTCATCTGTTAACTTTGTCAGCTTGCTGTAAGTTAACGGGCCCTTTTCCTGCTTTAATGGTCATTTTGCCCTCCAGGTAATGCGTCCCCGCGTCAGGTCGTACGGAGAAAGCTCCAATGTGACCCGATCGCCGGGCAGAATTTTTATATAATTCTGCCGTAGCTTCCCTGAGATATGGGCAAGAACCTCAAAGCCGTTTTCCAGCTTTACCTTGAACTGGGCATTAGGCAACGAGTCCTCTACTATGCCTTGCACCTCAATAACTTCTTCTTTCGGCATATCGTTCCTTTCTCTAATATTTTTTCCCGCTTTGCCCGACGGTATAATCCTTAATCAGGCGACGCAGGTGCGCATCGAGGTCATAGGCTTCCTGTGTCAGCGGCGGCGGTAAATCCGTCGGCAGACAAAGGGCAAAGCCCGGTTCCGTCATCCGCAAATGCAGGCGGTTTTTCTGTTTCAGCTTTCCCCGCGCCACACTGCGGCGCCTACCGTCCGCAACCAGGTAACGCGGTGCTCCCTCTCGGCTCGGTTCCGATTCCGGGTCGAGAATTATCAGTAAATCTCCCCGGTCGTGTCCGGCAACGGATATCACCAGATCGCCCCGGTTGAACTCACTCTTAAGCACAATCTTCACCGCAAGTCAACAATTCCGCACCGGTCTCGGTAACCGCGATGGTATTCTCATAATGAGCCGCCATACTGCCGTCTCGGGTTCGCACCGTCCAGCCGTCGGGCATAAAATAGTAATCCGCCGAACCGGCCGCGATCATCGGCTCCAGGCAAAATACCATTCCCGGCACAAATTTAACTCCCCGCCCCGACTGACCGTAATTGTAAATTACCGGATCCTCGTGCAGGGAGCGTCCGATTCCGTGTCCGGAGAAATTCCGCACGACATCACAGCCGCCGGCGACAATCTCCGCATATACGGCCGCCTGCATATCACCCAGGCGGTTGCCCGGTTTGACTTTTGCAAAGCCGGCACAAAAAGCTTTTTCAGCGGTCGCGATCAGGTTAAGGCTGTCCGCCGAACAGTCGCCGACCGCGTAAGTGCGGCAAGCGTCGGAATGCCAACCGTCCAGACAGGCACCCAAATCGACACTGACGACATCGCCGGATTCCAGACGCCGCTCGGACGGTATGCCGTGAATGATTTCATCATTTACGGATATACAGGCGGCTGCCGGAAACGGCGGTATGCCGTATCCGCCGCCATAATTTAGAAAAGAAGGAATCGCGCCTCGCAAACGGATGGTCTCTTCGGCCAGGCGGTTAATATCTTCGGTAATAATCCCCGGACGGATAAAATCCTCCAGATGTGCAAAAACCTCCCGAAGAATCATCCCGGAAGCGCGAATCGCATCGACTTCAGCGGCGGTCTTAATTACAATCATTACGTCTATTCTCTGCCAACTCGGCCAGCAATTCGGCTAATTCTACAGACATTTCACAAGGGTGGCCGTCATTTTTTATATCGTACAGCAAGGCACGCTCCTCATAAAAATCAATCAACGGTTGGGTTCGCTCGCGATAGATCTCGAGCCGGCGACGGATCAGCTCCGGTTGATCATCATTGCGTTGAATCAGCTCGGAACCGCAGGTGTCACAAACACCTGCCACGCGCGGAGGTATGGCCGTCAGATGGAAGCTGGCTCCGCATTTCGGACAGGAGCGCCGCCCGGTAAGACGAGACAAGATAACTTCCTCCGGCACAACCACATTCAATACGGCCGTAACACTGCGCCCGACTGAACTTAGAACCTCATCTAGAGTCTTGGCCTGCGACAAAGTACGCGGATAACCGTCATATAGAACCGAAGTATGGGGTGGCAATTCCGACAAGTAGTTACACACCAGGGAGAGAACCATTTCATCGGGAACGAGATTGCCTGTACTCATCAAGCGATCGGCCTGACGACCGAGTTCCGTATCTGCCGCAATTTCACGACGCAACAGATTTCCGGTTGACAGATGATGAATGTCGGGGAAGACCTGAGCAATCAGCTCGGAAATCGTTCCCTTTCCCGCCCCGGGTGCTCCTATAATTAAGAGGTCCATTGTCCTGTCCTGCTCACTTTCTACTCTGCGTCATAATGATCTGCCTGAAAGCAACCGTAATCAGTCTAGGAAACCCTTATAGCTACGCATGGAGAGTTGGGCCTCCAGCTTGGTAGTTATATCGCGCGCGACACCGGAAATAATCAGAACAGCCGTACCGCCGAACCAGATTGCCGAAGTTCCGGTTAACGAACCGATCAGCATCGGAGTCAGGGTAATAACAGCCAGAAACAAGCCGTTCACCCAGGTCAGGCGGCGCGAAACACCCTTGATATAATTTACCGTCGGACGTCCGGGACGAATTCCCGGTATATAACCGCCGTTCCCCTGCAGATTATTGGCAATCTCCACCGGATTGAACTGAATCGATAGGTAGAAGAAGGTAAATCCGAGGATTAGGAGGAACTGAATAAGATAATAAATCGGGCTGTTACCGGGATTACGGAACCAGTCGATCAGCCAGCCGGTTCGATCGGCGAAGAAGAAGGAGATAATCAGATTCGGCACCGACATGATGCTGGTGGCGAAGATAACCGGCAAAACACTCGCCTGATCGACCTTGATCGGCAGATAGGTATTCTGGCCGCCGTATTGTTTGCGGCCGACCACACGCCGCGCATAGTGCACCGGAATGCGGCGCTCGGCAACGGCAACAAAGTTGACAAAGACAAAGGCGAAGAAAAATACGCCTACCACCAGAACGAAGTAGAGAATAGCCAACAGAACACTGCTGGTCACCGTCCAGATCCGCATGTATACGAATAAGGCCTCGACCATCGAGGGAACGCGTGCCAGGATACCGATAAAAATAAGCATCGAAACTCCGTTGCCGATACCATGCGCGTCGATCTGCTCGGCAATCCACAGGGTAATCATTGTTCCCGCCGTGAACGAGAGAATAATCAAAATCGCACTGAGTGCCGGCGGAAGGGCGGCAGTAACAGCCGAGCGAGCCGCAAACCAGAAAGAAAAGGCTTGAATCAGCGCCATGCCGACCGTTACATACCGGGTAATTTGCTGCATCTTCTTCCGCCCGGACTCTCCTTCTTTGGAAAGGCGCTGGAGAGCGGGAATTGCCACGGTTAACAGCTGCATAATAATCGATGAGGTGATATACGGAGAAATTCCCATCGCAAATATGCTGGCAGCTTTGAGGGCACCGCCCGAGATAATATCCATCATCGCGCCGATCTGCCCAAAGCGATTGACCAGGTCGGTAAATGCCACCCGATCAATACCCGGAACCGGTATAATGCCGCCCACCCGGAAAAGTGCAATCATTCCCACAGTGAACAGCAGACGTCGGCGGATATCGGGTATTTTGAAGGCGCGGACAAGGTTCCTGAAAGCCTGTTTCATAAATTAAATCTCCTCTGCCTTGCCACCGGCAGCTTCGATTTTTGCTTTGGCTCCGGCGGTAAAACGCTGAGCGCGCACCGTCAATGAACGCTCCAATTCGCCGGTTCCCAGTATTTTGACCCCGGCGGCACGACGATCGGGTGAAATTATTCCGGCCGCGACAAAGTCCTCGGGACCGACAACACTGTTATCGTCAAAGCGATTCAATCGGGAAAGCGGCACTTCAACATACACGGTCGCAAAGCGCTTGTTGTTGAAACCGCGCTTCGGAATGCGCCGATACAAGGGCATCTGTCCGCCTTCGAAGCCGGGACGAGACAAACCGCCCGAGCGGGCGCGCTGTCCCTTATGGCCGCGACCGGATGTCTTGCCCAGACCGGAACCGATACCTCTCCCCTTGCGTTTCGGGGTTGTGACGGCTCCGTCGGTTTTAATCAGTTCATTTAATTTCATAATTCTTCTCCAAAGTTGAGACCTGCTCAGAGGTCTTCGGGCTTGCGGTTGCGTAAGCGGGCAACCTGAGCCGGCGTACGCAGAGCACTTAAACCGTCAAGAACCGCGTTAACAACATTATTCGGATTATTTGAACCCAGAGATTTGGCACGAATATCCTGAATGCCGGCCAACTCCAGGACGGCGCGAGCCGAACCGCCGGAGATAACGCCGGTACCTTCCGGTGCCTTCCTCAGGAGAACCTGAGCGGCGCCGTAGCGGCCGATAATATCATGCGGGATGGTCGTACCCTCGAGAGCCACCTCAATCATATTACGCTTGGCCCGCTCGACTCCCTTACGAATCGCCTCGGGAATCTCGCCGGCCTTGCCCAGACCCTTACCAACGCGGCCTTTGCGGTCTCCGACAATAACCAGAGCCACAAAGCTGTAATTGCGTCCGCCTTTAACGGTCTTTGCTACACGGCCAATGTGGATGACTTTCTCTTCCAGTTCATCACTTTTTCTATCGCTGTAGAACATTCCTGCCTCCTGATCAGAACTTTAGTCCGGCTTCACGTGCACCCTCGGCCAAAGCCGCTACACGTCCGTGGTAGATATACCCGCTGCGATCAAAAACAACCTCGGTTATACCCTTATCTAGGGCACGACGCCCCAACGCCTCTCCGACGGCCTTCGCCGCGGCAACATCAGCCGTACCTTCCAGCCCGGCCTTAATACCCGTCTCCAATGTCGAAGCTGACACCAGAGTGGTGTGGCTGCTGTCGTCGATAATCTGCGCGTACATATGTTTGTTAGCGCGATAGACGCAGAGTCTCGGGCGCTCGGCTGTGCCGGCAAAATAGCTTCTTGCTCTGGAATGACGGCGACGGCGCTGGCTATTGCGTGACTTCTTAATAATCATTATGTGTTACCTCTATCCTCTCAAACCACCGGCGGACTGATCAAGCCGACTTACAGCCTGGCTCCGGTCTTGCCTTCCTTGATCCGAACGTATTCACCCTGATAACGAACCCCCTTGCCGTGATAGGAATCGGGCGGACGGATGGAGCGAATCTTAGCCGCCGTCTCGCCGACCAGCTGACGATCGGCACCCTTGACGATAATCCGGGTTGCCGAGGGAACTTCAAAGGTTATCCCCTCCGGCTGAGGAAACTCGACCGGATTGGAGTAGCCCAGGTTCATCACCAACGTGCTGCCCTCAAGACGAACACGATAGCCAACACCCTGAATCTCAAGGTTTTTGGCAAAGCCCTCGGAGACACCCACGACCATATTATTGATCAGAGAGCGGGTCAAGCCATGTAGGGAGCGATCCTCGCGTGAGTCGGAACCGCGCTTGACGAGAATTTGATTCTCCTCCCGAACGACTTTCATTCTCGGGCTGAAAGTATAATTCAAGGTCGTACCGTCTTTGGATACAACAACTTCGTTGCCCTCAATCTTTACATCTACCCCTGCCGGGATATTAATAGGCTGTTTTCCTATACGTGACATTTATGTCCTCCTAAATGGGTCTGACCCGCTGTATGCAGCTCATGCCCCGGTTATTCCTACCAAACAAAAGCCAGAACTTCACCGCCGACATTGCGCTGTTTCGCCTCACGTCCGGTCATAACGCCGAGTGAGGTTGACATCAGGGCTATCCCCAAGCCGCCCAGCACTTCCGGCAGGTCTTTGGAGCCGGCGTAAACTCGCAGGCCCGGCTTGGAGATACGCTTGAGACCGGTAATGACCGGCTTGTTTCCCTGATAACGCAACGTAATGCGGATCACGCCTTGCTTATCATCTTCGATTTTTTCCACACGCCCGATATAACCCTCGTCCAAAAGGATCTTGGCGATGGACATCTTCATTCCCGATGCGGGAATATCAACACTTGGTTTGCGTTTTGCCGAGGCGTTGCGAATACGTGTCAACATGTCGGCAATTGCGTCAGTAATTTGCATTTTTCATCCTCCCGGTTTCTGCGCCGAATTCAAAGTCGGTCTAACGGCTCAAGTAATCCTACCAGCTCGCCTTACGCAAGCCGGGAATCTGCCCCTTGTAGGCCAGTTCCCGGAAGCAGATCCGACAGATACCGTACTTGCGAATATAGGCTCGCGGACGGCCGCAGAGGCTGCAACGGTTCCTCTGGCGGGTGCTGTACTTCGGTTCCCGTTTCGCTCTTATAACTTGAGATTTCTTTGCCATTATTCTTCTCCTAAATTCTGGCTGCTGCCGGCGAAGGGCATTCCGAGCAGTCTCAACAACTCGCGTCCCTCTTCATCCGTTTCAGCGGTGGTGACAATAATAATATCCATTCCCCGGATCCGGTCGATTTTATCGTAAACGATTTCCGGGAAGATCAACTGTTCTTTGGTGCCGGTGGCATAATTGCCGCGTCCGTCGAAAGAGTCGGGATTCAAACCGCGGAAGTCACGAATGCGCGGAATCGCTAACGAAATGAAGCGATCGAGGAATTCATACATCCGATCTCCGCGCAACGTTACTTTACAACCGACATTCATTCCTTCGCGGACCTTAAAGTTCGCCACGGATTTGCGTGCCTTTGTAACAACCGGCCTCTGTCCACTGATGGTCGCGAGAACATCACAGGAATTCTCAATAGCCCGGGCATTTTCTCTCGCGTCCGCCACACCCATGTTCAAAACAATTTTCTCCAGGCGGGGTATCTGCATGACGGAGTCGTAATTGAACTGCTTTAAAAGAGCCGGCGCGACTTCTTCTCTGTATTTATCCTTTAATCTGGCCATATTCTACCTCTCATCCGAACTCATCAATATCTGGGTTTGGCGCCGTCGTTTTCAAAAACATAGGCGCACTTTTTGCAGACCCGAACGATTTTGCCGGCTTCGTTCTTCTCATGGTTCACCTTGGTGGGGCGATTGCATTTGGGGCAGATAACCATCACGTTCGAAGCATCGATCGGCGCCGCGTGCTCGCGGATACCGCCGCGCTCCTGCTGATTGCGCGGCTTATGCTTCTTACTGACCATGTTCACGCCTTCGACGACTACCCGACCGGTTGCCGGGAGAACGCGCAGGACCTTGCCGGTCGCGGCACGATCTTTGCCGCAGAGAACGTAAACAGTATCACCTTTTTTTACATGCACTTTAGCCATTGTCGCCTCCTTTACAGTACCTCGGGTGCCAGCGAAAGAATCTTCATGTATTCCTTCTCGCGCAGTTCACGCGCCACCGGCCCGAAGATGCGGGTACCGAGAGGATTCTTATCCTCATTGATTATCACCGCCGCGTTCTCATCGAAGCGAATCCAAGTTCCGTCCGCTCGGCGAGTTGCCTTTTTGGTTCGTACGACCACGGCGTGGACGATATCGCCCTTCTTCACCAGACCGCCGGGGATGGCGTCCTTGACCGAACAGATAATCACATCACCGATGAAAGCGGCACGGCGTCCGCTTCCGCCGGGAACTTTAATACATTGCAGCATGCGGGCGCCGGTATTATCGGCGGTGCGCAAGCGGGTTTCTACCATAATCATATGCCTATCTCCTAAAAGTTCGCCGCGAACTACTTGGCCTTCTCGATCACACGAAGGAGACGCCAGAATTTATTCTTGCTCAACGGGCGAGTTTCCATAACCCGAACCGTGTCGCCGACGCCGCACTCGTTGTTCTCGTCATGAACCATCAGACGGCGGGTCTGGCGCACGTACTTCTTGTACAGCGGGTGCCTCACCGGCTCGGTAATCTCGACGACAATCGTCTTATCCATTTTGTCGGAGACCACAATGCCGACGCGAGTTTTGCGTAGCGCTCTTTGAACCGGTTGGTTAGCGGTTGAATCCGCCGGCGCATTTAATTTAGCCTTCTCAGTCATAATCGCTATCTCCTCTAATTCTTACCGGCAGCGGCGGCTAATTCACGGCCGCGCTGAATCGTCATTACCCGGGCGATGTCCCGGCGAACTTTGCGCAAAAGCATCGGATTATCCAACTGGTGCGTCGCATGACGGAAACGCAACTTGAATAACTCATCGCGCAGTGCAGCCAGTTCGGCACTCAATTCGGCGTCGGTTTTTTCACGCAACTCATCAGCCTTCATTATCCAGCACCTCCTCGCCTTTCTTGGCCATCCGGGTCCGGCAGGGCAACTTGTGGCTGGCCAGGCGCAAAGCCTCGCGAGCCTGTCTTTCGCTGACTCCGGCCACCTCAAATAGAACTCGGCCGGGTTTGACCACCGCTACCCAGAACTCGGGGGAACCCTTACCGGAACCCATG
>JAAZJE010000139.1 GCA_012800515.1 Clostridiaceae bacterium | reverse complement strand
GAGTTGGCGGAGCGCGACGGAAAACGAATTAAACGCATTGATGCGACACAGTCGATAGAGGCTGTGTGGCAGAATATAGAGAAAATCATTAGAGAGGATTTGCAATTATGAAGTTAATTTTTGCGATTGTTCACGATGAAGACAGCCCGCGCCTGATGGTCGAACTTAATAAGAGCGGTTATCGTGTTACTAAACTCAACTCATCGGGAGGTTTCCTGCGTTCCGGGAACACCACCCTCATGATGGTGGTTGAGGACGATAAGCTGAAGGACTGTCTCGATATCGTCCGCAAGTATTCCAGCTCCCGCAAAGCTGCGATCAATACGACGATTACTCCCTCGGCTATCAGCGGCGCCTATATTCCCTATCCGGTGGAGGTCACAATCGGCGGAGCGACGGTCTTTGTGGTAAATGTTGAATACTTCGAGAAGATGTAGCCGATAAGGTCAATTCTGTGATAGCGGGAGGAGGGATAACGGCTGAGTCCGGATCCTTAGTCTTGGCGACGCGAATGATCGGCCAGGCGGGGAATTTGGCACGCTTGCGTCAGTGGCGAGACTCAATGCCGGGCAACAGCTATATATTTGCCGGTGCTAAGGGCAGTGGCCGTCGTAGTCTGGCACGTGTCTGGGCGCAACAGTTGCTATGTGAAGACGGAACCGGCTGCGGCAGATGCCGTTCCTGCCGTTTGCACTATCGGTTCTCCCATCCCGACTGCACTGTTTTTGAGGCGGATCCGGACAGCTCGCTGATTCCGGTGGCGCGGGTTCGTAGCGAGATCAGCGGCGATATCCTGACCCTGCCGACCGTCGGAGAGCGCCGCGTCTTTATAATCGATGCGGATGCTTTGAACGAAGCCGGACAGAATGCTTTGCTCAAGACTCTCGAGGAACCGCCGGTCTGGGCCGTTATCATTTTGATTGTCACTGTCCCCGAACGGCTTTTGCCGACAATTCGCTCGCGTTGCGTTCTTCTGCGGATGGAACCGTATACCGCTGCTGAGGTAGAGGCGATCGTCGCTACTTTGCCGACGGAGGGCGGTACGAAGGAACGTGCGACCGATACGACACAGCTCTGGCGTCGTCTGGATGCGGGGCAGCGTAAATTCCTGCTGAATTTGACGGACAACAGTCCGGGGCAAATTATTCCCCTGATCACCGACGGGGATTTCGGCGCGATATACAACGGCACGCGGGACGTTTTCCGCACGTTACTTACGGGCGGACTGACGGATTTACTGGTGGATTGTGCTGCCTTCTTTAAGGAGCAGCGCGACAGCCTGAGCCTGATTTTTCAACTCTTGGCCGCGCGTCTGCGGGATTTTATGCTGTTTGCCGCCGTAGCCGAACGGACGGCTTCGGAAGAGCAGGGGATGCCCGCCGCCGACACGGCGGCTCGGACACCGCTCCCGGCGGACAAAGATTTTATATTTGCGCGTGAACGCGATGAGATGCAGCGATTGTGGGAGAAACAGCGGAGTTCGACTTTGCGGATCGGCCGCGCCCTCTCTCTTTTGAACAAAGCGGAGACGGCTATAGCCAATAATGCCGGTTTTGATATAGCTATATCAAATCTGCTCCTGCAATTACGAAAGGAATTAACTAATGCCCATAGTGGTTAAAGTAAAAATAAACGGTTCGGGTCAAACGACGCATTATAATGCCGGCGACCTGATGCTCGCGGTCGGCGATCATGTTATCGTTGAAACGGAAGAGGGCAATAATTACGGGATCGTCAGTTCGATCTATGCCAATATTCCGGCCGAAGACATAAATCCGAATATGCCGCGAATCGTGCGTTGTGCCGAGGCCGGCGATGCCGAGGTTCAGGTTTCGATCATCGAGGAGTGTAGAGAGGCGCTTCAGATTTCCCGTGAGTTAGTTCTTGAGCACGGTCTCGATATGGATCTGTCCGAGGTTAGCATAACGCCTTGCGGTAACAAGATGAAGTTCTATTTCACGGCGGAGAAGCGTGTGGATTTCCGTGGACTGGTCAAGGATTTGGCTGCCCGCTTTCAGCGACGGATCGAATTGCGTCAGATCGGGGTTCGCGATGAGACCGGTATGATCGGCGGCATGGGAGTCTGCGGGCGCGAGCTCTGCTGCTCCAGCTTTCTCAACGACTTCCGGCCGGTTTCAATCAAGATGGCTAAGACGCAGAATGTAAGCATCAACCCGAGCAAGATCTCGGGAGCCTGCGGCCGCCTGCTCTGTTGTCTCGGCTATGAGCAGGAGGCGTACGAGGATGCCCGCACGCGGGTGCCCAATATCGGAGCTTTTGTCCAGAGCGAGCTCGGTGTCGGCCGCGTGGAGAATATCGACCTCATCAAAGAGACCGTTACCGTTAAGCTGGTTGTCGACGGCAGCGTGGAGCGCCACACTTATTCGGCGGAGGACGTTGAGCTGTTGAAGGCGCATGATGAGCGGATTGTCCAGTATCGCAAGCAGGTCCAGGCTACAGAGAGCGGCGAGCAGCGCCGTCTCAGTGTTACGGCACGACGCGGTGACGGCTGGGAGGATAAACTCGATACAGCGCGACGCGAGGCTGCGGAACGGCGCAATCTGCAGCCGGTCGGCGGAGATCGGGCGGAGCCGCGCCGACGTCGAATGACGCAAGGCCGGGCGGAGGCGAGCGGCGAGCGGCGCGCAGGGCGTAGCCGACGTTCGCGGACGAGTCGCCCGCGCGGCGGTCAGCCCCGAAACAGAAACTGAAATCTGAATGAATGGAGAACAGGATATGTTGCCGCGAGTTGAATTGGAAGATGATCGTTACGGATCTATCCCGATGTATCGGATGTCACAGAACCCGGACGGACACCTGGGCTTTTATACCTGTAAGGTGCGTGGCCGCAGGAACGCCCCTCTGCATCGTCACGAATATCTGCAGATCAATTACATTCTAAGCGGTCAGGGTGAGCATACGATTAATGATGCGGTCTTTCCGCTGGTACGCGGCGATATCTTTGTTGTTCCGCCCGGCGTACCGCACAAGGTCAATCCGACGATCGAGACCGAGGAGCTGCTCTATTACGAATTTGAGTTCGAGCCCAGCTTCATCAATGCCAACTTCACGGATTTTGATAACGCGCACGTCTTCTTCGACTTCGCCTATATCGAACCGTTTTTGGTCGCCGAGAATCAGGTGCGGCCGCGGCTGAACCTGCAGGGTGAGGATCGGACGCTGGTGGAAATGATTCTCCAGGAAATCAATGACGAGTATAAGGAACGTAAGCCCGGCTTTGAGTTGTTAATCAAGGCAAAGTTGCTTAATTTGTTGGTCATAGTCGGACGTGCCTACAATAGCGATCTGGAACAGGACATTGAGCCCGGTATTATTTCCCGCAATCACGCGGCGATCTTTGATTCAATCCAATATATCAAGGAGAATTACGCCGAGGAACTGCACAGTGATGACGTGGCGCGTCGATTCACGCTTTCGCCGTCGTACTTCCGCTATCTCTTTAAGTCGGTCACCTCGACTAATTTCACGGGTTTTCTGCAGGAGGTGCGGATTAACGCCGCCATGGACAAACTGACCAATACCGATCATCCGATTATAGACATCGCCTATGAGGTCGGTTTTAATAACTATACACACTTCAGTCGGACTTTCCGTTCGATTACCGGCGTCGCGCCGCGTGACTACAGGAGAAACTCGCGGTCGGAGCGCGAACGCCAACTCTATTTGTCGGGGCTGAGTGAAAGTAGCTAATTGTCCGGCGTTTTTGGAGGGGTTTTCTGGTGCAGAATGTTGATTTTGCGCCAAAACCGTAGAAAATCCATAGAAGTCGGCAAATCCGGCTTGACAAGGAAAAGAAGAGCGGGTTATCATACCGCCAATATGAAATGAAAGGATGCTCAGCAGCGATGTACAGCGGCGGTCGGAAACAAAAGGGTTTTTACTTTTTCGGCTTTATTAGCTGTCTGTAGCCATGAGCGCCATCATGGGTACAGGCAGTTTCGTTTGTATCCGGGTGGTTGAACAAAAAGGAGAGCAGCCATGACGGAAACTGAATGGGCTGACGCAT
>JAAZJE010000138.1 GCA_012800515.1 Clostridiaceae bacterium | reverse complement strand
CCGGACTGATTGCGAGCATGGAGAAGCCGGGCGGTCTCGTCACCGGAACTTCCGATATGGCGCCTATTGCCGATCAGATTGCGCTGCTTCTCGGCATCAAGCCGGATATGAAGACCGTCGGACTGATCTATAACTTAGGCGAGCAGAATTCCGTCGAGCAGATCGATATGGCGAAGGTCGAGCTGGCCAAGGCCGGTGTCAAAGTGGTTGAGATGACGGTGACTTCGACCAATGACGTTGAGCAGATGATGACAAATCTGGCCAAGCAGGTTGACGGCATCTATATCCCGACCGACAATACTTTGGCGGCCGCGGCACAGACGGTTGGAGAAGTGGCCAAGGAATACAAGGTTCCGGTTGTGGCGGGTTCGGTGTCACAGGTTGAAGAGGGCGGTCTGGCCACGTACGGCATCGATTATTACCAGCTGGGTCTTCAGACCGGGCGCCAGGCGCTGAAGCTGAAGGTTTTGGGCGGTAATGCCGAGCCGAAGGATGTCCCGGCGGAGTATCCCAAGGATCTGTCGCTGGAAGTGAATGAAGAGATGGCGGCGGCTCTGGGTATCGATCCCAAGTCGATCAAGAGCGGAAAGTGAGTAGTATGGATTCCGGCCGGCTTTGTAGTCGGCCGGAGCCGTTTTGTTGGGCGGCCGCGGAAGGTCGCAAAGTGATGGGGAGTCACTAAATGGACATTATTTTTTCCAGTGTTGCGCAAGGTCTGCTGTGGGCGATTCTGGCCATAGGCGTTTTTATGACCTACCGGGTTCTGGATATCGCCGATCTCTCGGCGGAGGGAACCTTTCCCCTGGGAGCGGCGGTGGGAGTCACCCTGATCGTTCAGGGTGTTCCGCCTGTTGCGGCGACCATACTGGCGATGGTGGCCGGTATGCTGGCCGGGTTGATTGCCGGCTTTTTACATACAAAGATGAAGATTCCGGCGCTGCTGACCGGTATTCTTATGCTTACCGGGTTGTACTCGGTGAATTTGCGCGTTCTTTCGAACCGCGCGAATCTGAGTTTGGCGGGGCAGTCGACGCTGATGCGAACTTTGCAAGCCGCTGGTATAAGCCGTCTGGCTTCCACCGCGATTGTCGGTACGATAGCGGTCGGGTTGGTGGTTGTGGTTCTGACCTGGTTTTTCCAAACGGAAGTCGGCCTGTCTTTGCGGGCGACCGGTAATAATGAGGTTATGGCCGAGGCGAACAGCATCAATATCAACCTGATGAAGGTGCTGGGATATATGCTCGGTAACGGATTGATCGCGCTGGCCGGGGCGCTGATCGCGCAAAACAACGGCTATGCCGATGTCGGCATGGGAACCGGCACGATCGTGATCGGCTTGGCGTCGGTTATTATCTCGGAGGTTCTGTTCCGTCCGAAGAAGATAGCCTGGCATTTGCTGGTGATTACGATCGGTTCGATTTTGTATCGTTTGGTAATTGACCTGGTCCTGACGCTGGGAGTTCAGCCGCAGGATCTGAAATTATTCTCGGCCATCGTGTTGGCGCTGGTGCTGTGGCTGCCGGAGATTAAGCGGTTGCAAGGCAAGGAAGAGGATAGGAGTATAAAATGACGATGTTATTGTCGATTGAAAATGTAAATAAAGCCTTTGGTCGCGGAACCATACATGAAAACCGCGTTCTCCGAGATTTCAATCTCGTGCTGAACACCGGCGACTTCGTCAGTGTAATCGGTAGCAACGGGACCGGCAAGACGACGCTTATGAATTGCATTGCCGGTTCGTACGGTGTCGATACGGGCGAGATCAGGCTGGGGGATATGGTGCTCAATAAGCAGCCGGCGCGCCGGCGGGCGAAATATATCGGCAGGGTGTTTCAGAATCCTTCGACGGGGACGGCGAGCGATTTGACGATTGCCGAGAATATGGCGATTGCCTGGCGGCGCGGGGAGCGCAGCGGGCTCGGGCGCAGTGTAGATGCCGGCTTGCGGGCGATGTTTAAGGAGCGGCTGGAGTTCCTCGGGCTCGGGCTGGAGGATCGACTGGATGTGCCGGTGCGCTATCTGTCGGGCGGACAGCGGCAGGCCTTGTCGCTGTTGATGGCGACGCTGCGGCGACCGAAACTGCTCCTACTCGATGAGCATACGGCCTCGCTGGATCCGAATACGAGTCTTCAGGTGATGGAGCTGACCGATCGGCTGGTGCGCGAGTATCGGCAGACGACGCTGATGATTACGCACAATATGCAAAATGCGATCCAGTACGGCAATCGTTTGATTATGTTGCATGAGGGGCATGTGGTGGCCGATGTGTCCGGCGCCGAAAAAGAAGGATTGACCGTGCCGCTTCTGGTGGAGATGTTCCGTCGGCAGGCGAACGGCGACCTCCCTCTCAGCGATAAGGTAGTGTTGACGGCGTAGAGTAGAACCGCCGGCTTTGCCAGGCACAGACACGGAGCAGAGGAGACAAATGAACTTACGCAGACTGGTATTGTTGCATTCCAACGATATGCACGGGGACTTTTTTGCCAAGGAAGGACGGGAGAATCTCGTCGGCGGGATGAGCATGCTCTCCGGATATGTGCAAAAGACCCGTGCCGAGGAGACGGATCCGGTTCTGTACGTGATTTCCGGAGATATGCTGCAAGGCTCGATTATTGATCAGGAGTATAGGGGCATTTCGACGATTCTGTTGATGAATATGCTCAGTCCGGATGTGGTGACGGTCGGAAATCATGAGACCGATTACGGCTTGGCGCACCTGATGTTTCTGGAGCGGTGCGCGACTTTTCCGATCGTGAACGCGAATTTATTTATTAAGCCGACCGGCGCGAATCTCTTTCACCCTTACCTTATCTTGGAGGTGGACGGGATTCGAATTCTTTTTATCGGCATTATTACCAAGGAGGTAATGCATGTTAAAGATCCGCTGATCGGTGGTTTCATCACTGTTGAGGATGCCGCTCGCGAAGTGGAGTACATTTGCAACAATTACCGTGACTTGGATATCGACTTGACGGTGCTGCTGACGCACATCGGCTTCGAGGATGATAAGAAGTTGGCGGCCCTGTTGCCGTTGGAGCTCGGCGTTGATTTGATTATCGGCGGGCATACCCACACTCTGCTCGAACGGCCGGAAAAGGTCAACGATATTCTCATTACGCAGGTCGGGTCGGGAACGGAATTCATCGGCCGTTATGACCTGCTGATCGATATGGATACGAATTCGGTGCATGAATATACTTGGGAGGCCATTCCGATCGACGATTCGCACTGTCCGCACGACCCGGTTTTGGACGAGTTGCTGAATCAGTATAAAGACGAAGTCGACGGTAAGTACAATGCCGTGATTTGTCGCCTGCCGCACGATTTCGAGCATACGACGCGTTATCGCCAGACTGAGTTGGGCAGTTTGTTTGCCGACGTTTTCCGCTATCAGCTCGGTGTAGACGTAGCTTTTGTGGCTTCCGGTTCGATTCGTCGACCGGCGCTTAATCGCCTGGTCACGCACGCGGCGCTGCTGGAGTCATTTCCTTTCGATGAGGCGATGATCAGCTTTTCGGTAACGGGCGCGATGCTGTCACGCATGATAGCGCACCTGATGCGATATCTCTATGATGAAAACGGCCGCGAGTTCTATCAGTGGAGCGCCGGTCTGCGGGCGGATATTGCCGCTTCCGGTGAAGTCGTGAGTATCACGATGGACGGGGAGCCGATTGATCCGGAACGCAGTTTCCGTATCGCGATGCAGGAGTATCACTACGGAATTGTCGCCGAGACCTTTGGTGTTACCCATGAAGAACTGGCCGAGGCGGGTCGAGTTCGCGTCGTCAGTACCTCGAGCCAGGACAATCTCATCGAATTCTTCCGCACTAAGAGGGTGCCGATCAGGAGTCGTCTGACCCAAGGCGCACCTCCAGAGGTTCGTATCAGCCTTGAGGCCCCGTTGGTCGGTCGATAACGCTCCCTGCCGGGTGCCCCGGTTCTTCACTCAACTTCGTCCTAATCCCAGATATTCACTCAGCCCTACCCCGCCCAGTTTCGTCCTACTCGCCCTCACTTCGCCCGCTATTTCAACCATTACAGCCTCAGTCTGAGCCGCGCACCCAAACGACGATGGTTCCGACCTTCACAGGCGCTAAATCCGGCCAGCGCATCCTGTTCCCAGACAACTCGATACTTCCACTTCCCCATCCCCGACCCGAATTTGAGTTTTTACAGCGTATCAATCGAGGTGCCCCCCACTCCTCTCTGTAATATCCGAAATCGAGGTCAGCGGAGAGGCGTTTGGACGTTAAACTCACTCCGTTTTGGCAAAGCTGTGGGTTCAGCCCCTCAACCCCAACCCTCCAACCAAAATTTCCGGTCTCCCACGCCGTAAAAACTGAAATCTCGACCGGGGAGGAGTGGTTTGACCGGCACGGCTGTATCAGTACGCCTGAGAAGGGCTTAGTTCGATCGGATTTGCCTTTTCCAATGGCTCGTTGGACAAAAAAATACCGCCGTATGATTAGGCGGTAGTAATAATTGATAAGTTCATTAATCTGATTTTAATCTGATTCTAGTTTTTTAGGTCGGGAGGCAACCTGAAACGATTTCCGTCAATAGAGCCCTGACTCCTAGCCTCGGCCCCGAGCAAAAACCGCGGCCCCCGTTCCGGGGCACGCGCACAGATCCCCTTTGTGCTCAACACAGAGCCCGACCGTATATCGGCGTTGCGCCACGAGCACGCAACTCGGACGCAATCTGCCGCACCGGAAAGCTTCGGGCATAGCGCCGCTCACCAGCTCGTCGACCCTCGGCCCGGCGTTGACGCTCCTCTCTTTCCAGAAAGTGTAGCGCCGAACGATTCCAAGGCCACGTATCCAAACCCCAACGCCTCGGACCGTCAAACAAATTCATAACCTGTATGCGTTCCACCTCACGTCGGCTATCGCGACGGTCATAATAGCCCAGATATCTGTCCGGGTCGCCTTGCGCCTTACGCATCTCCCACTCCGGCAGAGCGCTGTCCATCAGCATATCCTGTAATGTATGGCGCAGTTTCCAGAAACCCCGGGCTCGGATCCGAATCCGCCTTCCCAACCTGCGGTACAACAAATCGCGGGCGAACAACTCAAAGTCCGACGGATTCTCCGCATGCAGCGTCGTCATGCTCACAACCGCAAAGTTCTCGCGGCTCAGCCGCAGGGCTCGCCGCGAATCGGCTATCTGCGCCTCCTTGCTACCATGATGCGTTATCCCGTCATACTCTATGACGAGTCGCTCCGACGGCAAAACAAAATCACCGTAGAAAACGCCGCTCCCGCCGTCCGCTCGCCTCAGAACGATCTTATGGTTAAAGCGCAGACCTCGCAGATTCAGTCCGCCCAGAGCATTCGGCAGAGAGAGGAGCATGAAAACCACCGCTTCACGCGGCGAATTACACCCCTCGGCAGCGTATCGCAATGCTCGCAAAGCCCGCCTGCGCCCACGATGTCCGCTCATTCTCTGCGCACAGTCGAGCAATTTTTTCAACGTAGTCAGCGGCTGCGAGAACAAACCGTCCGGAAACGCACAAAGGAGGATCGCCAAAAGAATCGCACCGAGAATATCCAGATCCTGCGCCACCTGCAGAAAGGCCAGCTCCGGTGAAGCCACGTGTACCTCGCGTTTCGGATCATATATAACGTATTTGGGTGGCACACGTAATTTGCAGTAATGAACCTGATGTTTCTTGTTCTGATAGCGGTCGGCGTAGTTGAAAACGGTTATATGTTCTTTCGGGCCGACGAGAGTCGAAAGATCAAAGTGAGCGTCGATAAAGGGAACCCGCCAATACATGATGGCGCTCCAGCCGCTAATGCAACGGACTCCCGCCAGCCTCGGGTTAGCGCGCTTGCGCTTGCCTACTCGGCCATCGGATTCTTTGTTATTGCGTCGGGCGCTCCCGACAGTCTGTGCGTTGTTCATAGACTGGCCTCCCAAAAACAAATTATGATCCGTGATGATAGCCCATATTATACCCAGAGGAGCCGCTATGTGTCAAGCAAAACACGCTACGGAAAAGAAAAACTAATTGTCGAAAAAGCGACAAAAGTACTACAAGAAAGGATTAAATGCTACATATTAATATATAACCGAATTTGGCCAAAATACAACAAAATCACAGCAGTGGCGCGCACAAAATCACAGCAGTGGTGTGACCGAAATCAAGGGGGAATAGTGTCGGTATGCAAAGGATCATACACTTTTGTTGTGGTTGCGCAGGGCACGATTGTGCTGGCAGTGACCGCCGGTCTGGTGGGGTGCCTGAATGTGTATAAGGGGCAGAGCCGGATAGGTGACGCGGTCGGCATGCTCCTTTCCCCGATGTGGTTATTGTGTTTATGTTTTGGTAGACGCGTAGCCCGTCGCTACTTCTGCCCGTCGCTATGTACACCGGCTCTCTTTGCTATTTGCCGGTGCAACTGACGCGCCGCAATTCTAAGCTGACCTTGGATGCCTGCCCGGCAATTTTTCTGTCGGGAATTTTCGGGTTGGGTATGGTTTTGAAGAGCATTATTCAGGGGAATCCGCGCTTCCAGCAGGCGGCGCAATCCGGCTTGGAAAATTATATATTCGAGCAGGCGGCCTATATGATGATTGCGGATGTGCGGCTTATCCTCGCTGTCTCGCTCTACACCCTCCTGCTTTTTGCCGCTTTCTATGCGGAAATTTCCCGTAAATACGGTTTTTGAACGACGAAAGCCGAGAATGTGCTATTATAATGCTCGTGTAAAATGGCGTGGAAAAAAACGCGCCGAATAACGATGAAAAATAAGCACGGAAGTGCATGGAACGAACATAGGGGGACGATGAGCACAGATACGGCTTCCATTGCCGGTCACAAGGAGATGAAAAAGATCCGTCGCAAAAAGGCGACCGCTACCGCACCGGAACTTTATATGAATACGCTCGCCGAGTCCGAGCGGGAGATTATTGACACCTATTTTCAGAGACTGGCTCAATATATTGATCTGCCCAAAAGCCAGCACGAAGATATGGAGCGTGATTTTATCAAGGCGCTTCAATATTATGAGAGTACCGGGGTGACAATCGAGGAGGCTACCGATAGGATGGCGTTGCACAAGCTCGGCGGCTTCTACGCTCATCCGCCGCTACGCTGGTATTCGCTTGACAGCGCCGCGAAAATCTACCCAATGTCGATGGGCTACCGCAGGATGTCCATGTTCCGCCTGGCGGTGTACCTGAAAGAGCAGATCGTTCCGGAACTTCTGCAGATCGCGCTGACTTTCACGATCAAGCGCTTCCCGAGCTTTGCCACGACACTCAAACGCGGTTTCTTTTGGCACTATCTAGATTCAACCAAGCGTCGCTTCGTCATCGAGCCGGAGAGCGGCCATCCCTGCAAGCCCCTGATTGTCCATACCAGCGGTTCCCAGTCGTTTCGCGTGCAGTATTACCGGAATCGGATCAGCGCCGAGTTCTTCCACGTTTTGACCGACGCCAGAGGCGGGATGGTCTTTTTGAACACGCTGACCGCCGAGTATCTGCGCCTGCTCGGCCATGAGATACCCGAGGCCAACGGGGTTTTTGATATCGGCGCCGCGCCGAGCGAAAGCGAGACACGCGACGAATTCCGCCGCTTCAAGCAGCGCCGTAAGGGATCCGGCTTTCGCCAAGGCAGGGCGCTACAGATGAGTGGCCGCCTTTCGCGCAATCGTCCCTGCCAGGTATTGCATTTCGAGCTAGAACTGCCCGCGCTACTTAATCTCGCCCGGAGCAAAGGCACGACCATCACCGGTCTCATGGTTGCCTTGATGTTCCTGGCCTGCAAATTCGCCACGGAAGAAAATCGCGGCGACATCCGTATTCAGGTGCCGGTCAATATGCGCAAGTTCTACGACTCGCGCACGATCCGCAATTTTGCCATGTACTGCGGCATTAGCCTAAAGCTGTCAGAGATTACGACTCTCGAGGAAATCCTGCCCGAGATCGGCCGCCAGTTGACCGAGCGTTCGGCGCAGGAGGTCATGGAGGAGATGGCAGTGAGTACGATGAATATCGTCCGTTCGGTACGCTTTTTACCGCTTTTTATCAAGCGGCCGGTCGCGGCGACCCTACACGGCTTTTTGGGCGAGAATGCTTTTACGAATACGTTTTCAAATATCGGGGCGGTCGACTTGCCGCCGCAGATGGCGGAACATATCACAAAGTTCGACTTTGTGCTGGGGAGCGGAACCGTGAATCGCGCCTATTGCGGTATGGTCAGCTTTGCCGATACGGCGGTATTGTCCGTGACAAAGCTGACGGTCAATCCTTCGTTCGAAGATAAAATGTACGAGCTGCTGGTCGGTTGCGGTCTCAGCCCGAAAGTCAGCGGGAGTGTGCTGTATGAAGATTGAGATTACCTATCCCGAACCGCCGCGGGTTTCCCGCTGGTTTGAACTTTTGCGCAAGGTGGCGCGCTGGATTTTCAGTTTTGCCCTGGTATTTGCGCCGGGTGTCAATATTGTTTTGGGAGGCAAGCTGTGGAGCCTTGTGGTTCTCTGGGCGATGTGGACGACCTGGAATGTTTTGCTGTCGCCGGATATCGTCGAATTTAATCCGATCAGTCAGATTGTGAAATCGCTGATTCATATAGTTATTCTGCTCGGTCTGATAGATGTATTGCTGGTGCCTGGCTGGGCGTCATTTGTTATTCCGATTGTTGCCGCCGCCGCTCTGGTTGCCGCCCTGATCTTCTTCCTGACCGACGTGCGGCAACATCGGCACAATATGATGCCGCTGATCTGGCTGACGCTGTACTCATCGGTGGCTTTCCTAGTCGTCTTTTTTTGCCAAGCTGAGGACGGATTGGCCGATGATCGCTCTGGGCGTCGTCGCTTGGACACTGATTGGAGTCGGGACTGTGGCCTTTCATAAATACCTGCGTATTGAGTTCGCCAAACGCTTCCACTGGAAGTAGGCGCCGGGTCGCGTCGCGGCTTTCGACGGTGTGCCGCCGGGGTCAGGTGAAGACGAAGCAATATTTAAAGAACAGTTTTTGGAATCCGTTTAGGCGGTGAAGCGTTACGGCTAAGTCGGGCTGGAAGGACAACCGTACCAACTCCGTCTACGGATGCAGCTTCTTGCCCAAAGTTACCCAAATGGGCTAAACTGTCCATATCAAAGGCAATCAGAAAGTGTATTGCGCTTATTAGGAGGTCCTATGATTATCGGTCAATTTAACGACTCATTCCCACCTATTACGGATGGTGTGGCTTCGGTCACCCTGAACTACGCACAACAGACCGGGCGATTGCTCGGCCCGGACGGGAAGAGCTACGTTGTAACCCCCAGCTTTCCCAAATTCACGGATGATTACGACTCGATTGAGGTGCTACGTTATTACTCCCTGCCGGTGCTTTTCCGTCCGCCGTACCGCCTCGGAGCGCCGAAGCTGGACTGGGCCTTTCAGAAACGTCTGAATGAAATTCCTTTCGACGTCGTCCACGCCCAATGTCCTTTTGGTTCAGCCAAGCTGGCGCAGCGCATTGCCCGGCGCCGCAATATCCCCATGGTTGCGTCTTTCCACTCCAAATACTATGACGATATTCTGTCGGCGGCTCGCTCTAAGACCGTCTCTAAATGGATTCTGAGTTACCTTATGCAGACCTACCATAATGCCACCGAGGTCTGGACGGTGAACGATAATACAATCGCGACTTTGCGCGAGTACGGCTACGAAGGCCCGGTTCGCGTTATTAACAACGGCACCGACATGGCGCGCACCAGCCCCGACAATCGCCGCGGACCGGCGGCGCGGGCGGTCGCCGAGGAACTCGGTCTCGCCGAGGATCAGCGTCTGCTCTTCTTCATCGGCCAGCATATATGGCAGAAGAATCTCAAAATGATGCTCGAGTCGTTGGCGATTCTCAAGAAGCGCCTGCAGGAGGATGAACCCGGTCGGCAGCCCTTCCTGATGGTTTTTGTCGGTTCGGGCGACGCGGCCGATGATCTTAAGGAGATGTGCCGTAAACTCGATATCGTCGATGAGGTACGTTTTCTCGGCGTGATTCGCGACCGGGTAAAGATCAAGGGCTTCTACGAGCGGGCGGAACTCTTCCTCTTCCCGTCGCTGTACGATACGTCGGCGCTTTCGATTCGCGAAGCCGCGAGTTCGCTCTGTCCCGCCGTGATGATTGAGGGTTCAACCACCGCCGAGGGCATCCGCGACGCCGATAACGGCTATCTGTCCGCCAATACGCCGGAGGCCTACGCGGATCGCATCTACCGCGCGCTGGCGGATCCCGCGGAGCGTCTCCGGGTCGGAATCAGCGCTCAGGAATCGCTGTATCGCACCTGGGAGACCGTCGGCGCCGAGGTTCTCGAGGAATACAAACGCCTGATTGCCGAACACAAAGGGCGCGGCTGAGCTATGTCCAGCCGTATTTTTTCAGGAATTCCAGAGCGGTGGCGACATCGTCGAAGGGGATGTTTTGTCCGTTGACAGAGAGATATTTCGTGCGGCCGAGGCCGGTGATGCCGATGAAGTCGCCGGGGCGTGCGTTCCGGATAACGTATTCGATGGCCTCGCGGCGATCCTCGATAGCGAGGTATTCTCCGGTTGTTTCGGCCAGTCCGACTTCGATATCGGCAAGAATGGTCGCGAAGCTCTCATAACGACTGTGCTGGGACGTGACGATGCTGAGGTCGGCCGAGTTGCCGGCGATTCGCCCCATCTCGAAGCGCCGATCGCGCTGACGATTGCCGCCGGTGCCGAAGACGACGACGGTGCGTTGCGGGGCGTAGGCACGGACAGCTTCGAAAAAGTGGAGCAGGCTGTAGCCGTTATGGGCGTTGTCGACACATACTTTCAGTTCGGGTGAAGAGAAAATCAATTCAAGACGGCCGGGGATGTAGAGGCTCTCGAGTGCCGCGGCCATGATATCGGGAGCGACGCCGAAAGCGTGACCGACGCAGATGGCGGCGGTTGCGTTCAGGGCGTTGAAATGACCCGGTCGGTTGAGGCGGTATTCGTGATCTCCGACGGTGAAACGCAGTCCGGGGAGACCGTGAACCGGGGCGTCCTCGATGGTCGGGATGCGGAAATCGGCGGCGGGATCGGTGCCGTAGGTGTAGACTCGGCAATTGTGACCGGCAACGATATCCCGCCAGTGGGGATCGTCGCGGTTGACGCAGGCGACGCGGCTGTGGCTGAAGAGGCGGCTCTTGCAGCGGAGATAGTCGGCGAAGTCGGCGTGCTCGGCCGGGCCGATATGGTCGCCGGGGGCTATGTTGGTGAAGATGGCGTAGTCGAAGTTGATGGTTTCGACGCGGTGGAGGAGCTCGGCCTGGGAGGCGACTTCAATGACGGCGATTTCGCAGCCGGCGTCGACCATGTCGCGCAGATAGCGCTGGAGGTCGTAGGAGTCGGGAGTAGTGTTTTGTGTGGAGATATGTTGTTCGGCGTAGTCGACGCCCGTGGTGCCGATGACGCCGACTTTGAAACCGCCGGCTTCGAGAACGGCATGAACCATGTGTGCGGTGGTTGTTTTGCCCTTGGTGCCGGTGATGCCGATCAGTTGGATCCGCTCGGCCGGGTAGTCGTAGCGGGCGGCATAGATGCGGGCCATGGCGATGCGGGTTGAGGGAACGAGAATAACCGGAACGGTTGCGCCGTCGGGGGCGATCGCGGGGAGTTCCGGCGGCCGTTCGACGACGAGAAGGGCGGCGCCCTTGGCGACGATGTCTTCGATGACGGTATGGCTGTCAAAGCGATCACCCTTGATACAGATGAAGAGATTGCCCGGCTCGATCTTGCGGTTGTCCTGACAGATGCCGGTGATTTCTGTGGGCAGTTTGCCCTGCAGAAGCGTATAGTCCAACTTTGACAATAATTTACTTGTTTCCAGCGTCATGCCGTCGCCTCTAATTTTTACCGGTTTACCGGTCGTTGCGCACTGAAAAATCGGCAAACCTAGATTTTCAGCCGGACAAACTCGACGCTGGTGTAGTCGGTTTCCGTTCCCGCGTAGTAGAAGGCGAGCAGTTCATCCTTGCCGATGGGAATGAGGTTCGGATGACCGACCGAGAACTTCGCCATTTCCGCCCAGGCCGCATTGAGATCCATCTGAACGCTGTCTTGACCGGCTATTTGGTTGTCATAGACGACAAAGCTTTCATCAAAACTCCTGCCGCGATCGCTGCTTATGTATACAGTGATTATCGGGCGAATGCTGCGGTCGATGGCGATTAAAGCGAGGCGCCCGTCCCCGAGGTCGGCGGGCTGTCCCGGCTGTCCATAGATACCCGTATCCCAAATATCTCCCCATGTTCTGCCGCCATCCGTGCTTTCGCGGGCATGAATGTTCAGATATTGCTGACTCTTGCCGTCAAAGGTCCAGAAAAAATCAACGATGGTTCGGCCGTCACTCATCACGGTCGGGCGCTGATCCCAGTAGTACATATCGGGCACCTCGGTAACTATGACGGGATCCCGCCATGTCTCGCCGCCGTCGGCGGAGAAAATTAACGCCGATTTATGTACCCATTTTGTGGGATCATATAAATGCTTGTTGATCTCAAATTGACAGACTACGGTACCGTCTTTCAGCATCATGGGCGGTCCCGTCAGGGGGACGGGATCGTTGATCTTTCCCATATCCATGAGCTGCGGCTCCGTCCAGCTGAGTCCCTCATCTTCGGAAAAAGCATAGAATATGCGGGTGTCTTTAAGTCCCTCGGTTTCGGGATCATAGAACGGCAGAGAAGGATCGGAAGCATCAACCCAACAGGCTACGGCTAGTACTTTGCTTCCGCCTAAGGCAAGAAAGTAAAGTCCGCGGCACTGGCCCGGAACGCCATCGATGTCGGGAAGTACGAAGGGCACGTACGGCGCACTCCAACTCTTACCCAGGTCATCGGAGTAAGTCATTACGGCTTCCTGGAAATCACAGTCGCCTTTTTTGACGGCTGTCCTGAAAGCGGCCAGCCAGCGGCCCGAAGGCAGAGCCGTGAGAGCGGGAAAAGTATTGCTGTTAAAATGCGGGTTGTCGACGGGCTTGGGAATGATGCCTCTAGAGATAATTTTCATTTGAGCCTCCTGTAAAGCTGTAAGTCCAACAGGAGTGTAAATCATGCAACTGTGGAGAGTCAAGAGTCCACGCGTCCGTACGTGCCGGTTCTGTTCGCGGCGTGCTGGTTCCACCTCACTCGTCTGCTGTCAAATGTGCAATTGCGGCAAATGTGCAACTGATAACACGCCTTGAGTTTTCGTAAAAACCAAAAATTTGGCCAATAAAAGCGTTAAAATCGTCGTTTTTTGGTCAAAATTACAACTGGTAGCATCTAATCCGGTTGGGATCAAATCACAGCTAACAGAAAATCAGTT
>JAAZJE010000137.1 GCA_012800515.1 Clostridiaceae bacterium | reverse complement strand
GACGATTTTCTTTTCGCTCAATATGGCGGACATGGAACCGCTCGCCGTCATGATGGGTGCTTTCCAGGACGGCAGTAGCCGTGGCAAAATGCAGCTCGGTCCTGCCTGGTGGTTCCTTGATAATGAGGTCGGAATCCGCGAACAGCTCAAGATCCTGGCTCGCCACGGCTGCCTCGGTACCTTCATCGGCATGCTGACCGACTCGCGCTCTTTTATGAGTTATACCCGTCATGAATATTTCCGCCGCATTCTCTGTGACCTAATCGGCGGCTGGATCGAGAGCGGTTACTGCCCGAATGACCTCGACTTCTACGGCGAGATGATAAAAGATATTTGCTATCGCAACGCCTGCGAATATTTTACGTTCTAGTCGGCGGACACGCTAGTCGGTGGACACGCTAGTCGGCGGACACGCTGATCGATTGAAACTTTTTGTTCCGAACTCGCCATTATAGTAGTAGGGACGGTAATTTGATGCCGAACACAAACCAAATTAACACAAAGTGCCAAGAAGGGAGACCATGAAACGGATAAACAAAATAATCCGCAGGCCGGTAATGCTGTTGTTGGCTACATTACTGGCGCTGTCAATGACGGCCTGCGCCATGGACGTTGGCGCTACTGTTGAGGAGATTGAAGTCGGCCCCGAAGGCAACTATCCGAAAGATCAGAAGTTTCAAACGATCACAACTACTTTCAGAGAGGTGGATTTCGATGGAATTATTTTAGGAAGTACCATAGTAGCAAGAGGTCGGGTGGTAAAAATCCTCAAACCGATTCGCAATAAGAAGCTCGAGATGAATCTCTATCCGGTCATATTTGAAGTAACCGACAACATCTACGGGGCTGAAGGCAAGAAGCAATTTACTTGGTATGTTCCCGGCGGTGAGACGGGCGGTTTCGTTGCCGATTACGATATTACAAAGTTTATGAAAGTGGATCCGGGTGAAGATGTGGTAGTCCTGCTAGGTGAAGTGATGATACCTTCATCTATAGATTCTGTCATCCGTGTGGACGCACAGGATGATGCAGAGTTGCGCCAGGGTTTATTTCCGGAAAAGTACAATGTAGGTTATTGGGATTTTAAATCAAAATTCAAGGTCTCTTATGCCGACCTGAAACAGTACATATTGAACAATCATGCTGAGTATTTGGAGAGAGTAAAAAATGCCCCACCTACGGAGAGCAAAGAGCTCCCATGGGAAGCGGAAGTAGCGCCTCGGCTGAGCCCGGAGATAAAGTTATCGTACCTTTAGAGAATGTTGAGACGGTTAAAGTCGGTGATTTCTTCTCCGTTTACGGAATGTACTACGTAACCGCGGACAGCTATGTGTTATCGGCTTTTGATGAGGGCGATAGCGATCTGGCCAAGACGGGGATGACGAAAGAGCAGGCACTCAGGGAGTTGAACGCGCAAAGAACCGATCCGAGAAAAAATAATTGAGTAGAGTTTGTCGCTTTATGCTTCGGCGCTCAATTCGCTCGCTTTGTGACCGCGAGTGACCCAGAGGCGCATGTTTCGCTTCCAGTCGGCAAGTAACTGTAGACAGCGATTAACGTCGTTGACACTGGCAAAAAAGATATTGTCGCCGCTGAGAAAGTCAATGATTTCGGCGGGGGTTTTGTCGGTCAGGATGGCAAATCCCAATACCTGCAACAGAAGATCCAAATTATGCCCCTGACTGGCACGCGGCGCCAGGAAGTTGAGCAGGGCATCGTATTCCGGGGTGTCGCGAACAACATAGGTGTCCTTATAGGTCGCGATATCTTCGATCGTGGGAAGATAGTAGGAGTAACGGGAAGCTTTGCGGTAAATATCGAAAATGCTAGGCTCGTCGATGAGGATGGCCTGAATAATGTACTGGTCGAGACAGACTATTGAAGGCAGATACCAGACGCCGGTCTGTGCCGCTCCCATCAGCTCATCTTCGGAATATGCGGTTCCGTAGAGGCTTTGCCAAATTTCCAGGAAATGTTCATAGCGATAAATACCGTAGAGATTGGCCAGGGCGGAGAGGACGCTACGGGCGTGAGTGATCAGCTCTCGCTTGGATTCGGTGGTTTCGGACGTGGAAATTTCCTCATAAATTTTCCGGATTTCCTTAGGGATGACTATGTAGTGCTTAACCAGAGATTCGCTGTAGGCCAATATGGCGAAGCCGAACTGTACCATGATCCAGACAATTCCCGGTATATCCTTGCGTGAGGAGAAAGGCTTACTTTCATCGCTCATCAGTTCAGCGATGATTTGCAAATCTTTGGAGTTGGCCGAGTACATGAATTCACGGAAGCGCCGGGTTGCAAGCACAACGAGTTCCGCCGCATAATCAGCCTTACGCAGACTGGTCTTGATATAATCGTTGAGGTTCTCTGTTATTTTAAACATCTGCTTTTTTGTATAACGACAAAGCAGATCAATGTAGCTTTCGTTCTTTAAAGGATAATCGGTTACATTACCGCCATCTTCCGTCTCATGTACTGCCATATTCACCTCACTTCGGCGTATTGTATCATATTTCGGCATTTTCTGCCCGGGGTCGAGGTGTTCGCCGTTGGCGTGTAACTATTCGTCAAATCGGCATAGAATCCTGCGGAGCAAGTGCTACTATGTTATGTAGCAATGCTTGAATTGCATCCGAAATGGGGGTACTACTAATGAAAATACTTGATGGAAACAAGACCGTAACTCTGGATTACGAACAGTTGGGCAATTTGCCGGTTGTTTCCGAACAGGGTGAAAAGAATGTTCTGAATCTGCTACGCAACGGAGAAATCTCAACCAGCTCTTCCGTGCAGAAGTTCGAGCGGCGCTTTGCGGATTATGTCGGCTCAAAATATGCGCTCACGTATTGCAACGGAACCAGCGCTCTTGAGGCGGCGGTTTTTGCCTGCAATGCCGGACCGGGAACGGAAGTTATCGTTCCGTCGTTCACCTTCCTGTCGACCGTCATGGTGGTCCTGGCCAATCAGGCGACGCCGGTATTTGCCGACATCGACCCCGATACCTGGGCGCTGAGTGCCGAGACGATCGCGCCGCATATTACCGAAAAAACCAAGGCAATCATTGTGGTTCATGTCTGGGGAACACCCTGCGACATGGATCCGATCATGGAGTTGGCGCGCAAGCACAATATCAAAGTTATCGAAGACGCTTCACACGCACACGGTGCCAGGTATAAGGGCAAGAGCGTCGGTTCAATAGGCGATATCGGTTGCTTCAGTTTCCAGGGCAGTAAACTGGTTCCGGGCGGCGAAGCCGGCATCCTGGTTTCCGATGACCTCATGCTCTATTCACGGGCGGCGGCGGCCGGTCATTATGAACGTCTGGCACCGCTCGGTCCGGACAATCCATATTCGCGTTATTCGCAGACCGGATTGGGGCATAAGTTCCGTGCCAATCCGCTGGCGATCGCTCTTGCCGACGCCGCGATGGATACTCTGGATGCGCGCAACGAGATTCGCGATCGTCAGGCACGGGTTCTCGAGGCCGGTATTGCCGATCTCGACTTCCTGATTCCGCAGGCGATTCCCGCCGACTCCCGACGCGTTTACGCTTACCACTACATGCTCTACGATCCGGCCAAGTTCGGCGGCGTTAATCCGTCAACTCTGATGCTCGCATTAGCTGAAGAAGGCGTTATATGCGGCGCCTGTGGCTACGGTCGTCTCCATCAGGCTCCGGCGATTCTCGAAGGTGGCGGTTTCGGCAATGTCAATCCGCACGACACCCCGGTCTCGCTACCGGTCAGCGAGGATATGGGACGACGCCAGATCATGGTGGCGCTGCGCTTTGAGCAGGAATGCCCCGAGCTGATCGACCAGTATATTGCCGCCTACCATAAGGTCGCCGCCAATATGGAAAAACTTCAGGCCTACGAGCGGGAGAACGGAATTCGCAGTTTCGATCTCAGCGGCCGCAGTATCTCGATTATTTCCGCCGACAATTAAGCGGCGCGAACGCAAAAAATACACAGTACAAAGAAAGGCAAGATAAAATGAAACCGGAAAAATTAGCAATTCACGGCGGCCCAAAGGCCAAGACCGTTCCTTATGGTACGGGGATGCGTTTCGGCAAAGAGGAATTGGCACAGCTGGAAGAGGCTTTGAATCAGAACACGCTGTTTTACTGGAGCGGGCGTAGCGATAAGGTAGTTTCCTTTACCAAAAAATTTGCTGAAATGTATGGCATGCCCTACTGCGTTCCCACATCCTCGGGCACTGCCTCATTGCATGTCGCTCTGGGCGCCCTCGGCATCGGACCCGGGGATGAGGTCATCACGAGTCCGATAACCGATGCCGGCACCTATATTGGAATTCTCTTTCAGCAGGCAATCCCGGTTTTTGCCGACCTTGATCCGCACACCTACAATATGACAGCGGAGACCATTGCGGCGCGTATTACTCCGCGCACCAAGGCCATGATCGTCGTTCACCTGGCCGGCAACCCCTGCGACATGGATCCGATCATGGAGTTGGCGCGCAAGCACAATATCAAGGTAATCGAAGACTGTGCGCAGAGCTACAATTGTTACTATAAGGGGCGTCTCGTCGGAACGATCGGTGATATCGGTTGCTTCAGCACAAATGACTTCAAGCATATTTCGACGGGGGACGGCGGCATGGTTCTGACCGGAGACGAGGATCTCTATCGTCGCGCTTTCGGCTTTGCCGACAAGAACTATACGCGTCTGCGCGATAAGCCGCTGGGGCGGGCTGCCGAGCTTCTGGCGCCGAATTATCGGATGACGGAACTGCAGGGCGCGGTCGGGCTGGCACAGTTGGATAAGCTAAACGACATTACAGAGAAGCGCAATAAGTGGGGTGACGGCTTGACGGCCGGAATCAGTGATTTGCCGGGAATTCATCCGCATCTGGTCGAGGAAGGCAATAAATCATCCTACTGGTTCTATATGTTCCGAGTTGACCCGGACGAGCTGGGCTGCAGCCGCGACGAATTCGTCGAGGCATTGGTCGCCGAGGGATTGCCGGCATCACCGGGCTATATTCCGCAGTGCGTGTACAGAATCCCGATGTTCGTCAATCAGACCGCTTATACCAAGACAAATCTTCCTTTTGTGAGTGAGCACTATGACGGTGTGGCCGATTATAGTGAGGGGCTTTGCCCGGAAGCCGAGCAGATTCTTCTGGATGCGATCCGTCTGCCGGTGAACGAGTTCTTTACCGAGCAGGATCTGGAGGAGACGATTGCCGGAATCAGAAAAGTCTGGGCCTGGTATCACGGAAACAAATAAGTTGAGAACAGTCCCCGGTTCCGCTCGTCGGAATCGGGGATATTTTTTCCTATTGCGGGAGAGGAGGTAGAAATGAATGCGAAAGGCCTGAACAATGTGAGACCGGATAACAAAATGCCGGTGACTTTCGGAATTGTCGGCTGCGGTTCGATCGCTCGTTGGCATACTAACGCTCTGAAAGAAATTGCTAATACCCGTGTCGCGGGAGTGTATGATGCCTTCAAACCTTCTGCGGACAAGTTAGCGGCGGAGCTGGGTGCGACCTCCCACGCGACTTACGAGAATCTGTTGGCCGACCCGGAAATCATGGTAGTGAACATCTGCACTCCCAGCGGTCTGCACGCGCCGCAAGCGATTCAGGCACTGAATGCCGGCAAGCACGTCGTGATCGAGAAGCCGATGGCGCTGAGTCCGGCGGAAGCGGATACGGTCATTGAGGCCGCCGAGCGCAATAACCGCCGGGTCGAAGTGATTTCGCAGTTGCGTAGCACGCAGGCGATTCGTCGCCTTAAAAAAGCGGTTGCGGAAGGTGAGTTCGGGCGTGTGGTCAGTGCGGATATTTACATGAAATTTTATCGTTCGCGGGAGTACTATACATCCAGCAATTGGCGCGGTACCTGGGCGATGGACGGCGGCGGCGCTCTGATGAATCAGGGCATCCACGGAGTGGATCTCCTTCTCTTTGTGATGGGCGAGGTGAAGTCAGTCTATGGGATCGGACGTACGCTGGTGCATAATATCGAGACGGAGGATACGCTCAGCGCCGTGCTTGAGTTCAAGTGCGGGGCTCTGGGTGTCGTGCAGGCGACGACCTCGGTCTATCCGGGCGACCAACGCATTTTGGCGATCAACGGCTCCGAGGGGTCGGCGCAGTTGCAGGAAGATAAGATTTTTCGCTGGGAAACGACCCGCGGCGAATTGCCGGAGGATGTCAGTCTGGGTACTTCGGATGTTCTCTCCGCGCAGGATCCGCTGGCCTTTTCGACGGACGGACACACGCGCCAACTCTCGGCCTTTGTGCGCGCTCTGCGCTCCGGTGAGCCTAACGCCATTGATGCTCATGAGGGCAAAAAGGCGGTCGAGCTGATCTGCGCGATTTACGAAGCATCGCGTACCGGTCGTCCGGTCTACTTCCCCTGGGACGGCAAAATGACGTCCCCTTAGGATTACCAATAAATCCTCCGTAGAGACAATGCGGTAGGAACGACAGCTTGGGAATGAGACTGCCTCTCGAGAGGCAGTTTTTTTACGGATGAGCGTTTACAACGACGACATTGTGTTATAATACTGCGAAAATTTAGAATGAGAGGTATCGGGAATTTGTGAATTCTCGGATTAAAGAGGAGGTTGGCATGAGCGAACAGAACAACAGTGCTTATAGCGATTTGCTGCGCATGCTGGAAAAAGCGGCACATTTATTGGGGCTGCCGAAGACGGAATATGATTTTCTTTTGGAGCCGGAGCGGGAACTGAAAGTTGCTTTCCCTCTGACTTTTGACGATGGACATGTTGAGATTATCAGCGGTTACAGGACGCAACACAGTTCGGTGCTGGGACCGTTCAAGGGCGGTGTGCGCTATTTTGAGGGGGCGACCAGCGATGAAGTCAATACACTCGCCGCGTTGATGACGTATAAATGCGCTCTTTCGAATCTACCGTACGGCGGTGCCAAGGGCGGAGTGCGGATCGATCCCCGCCGTCTGTCGCGCTCGGAACTGGAACGTCTGACCCGCATCTATACCGAGCGAGTGATTCCGATTATAGGACCGCAAAAGGATATTATGGCGCCGGACATGAACACCAATTCCCAGGTCATGGGTTGGATTGTCGATGAGTATTCGCGTTTTACGGGTCAGTACTGTCCGGAAATCGTGACCGGAAAACCGATCGAGTTGGGCGGTTCGCTCGGACGCGTGCAGGCGACCGGCTTCGGGGTCTTCCGTTTGACGCGGAATGTTTTGGAAAAATACGGTCGTGAACTGCGGGGCACACGGGTTGCGGTGCAGGGAATGGGCAATGTCGGCGCCACGGCGGCGCAATATCTGCATGCCGAGGGTGCGGTCGTTGTCGCGGTCAGCGATATATCCTGTGGGCTGTACTGCTCTTCCGGTCTGAATATTCCGGAAATTATTGAGCATATCCATTCCGGAGGAGGCAGGCCGCGCCTACTCGCGGATTACCCCGCCGACGGTGTTATCCGGATCGGCGCGAAAGATCCGCTCTTTGCTGATGTGGACGTTATTATCCCGGCGGCGATGGAAAATCAGATCGATGCGCCCGAAGCGCAGAATGTTCAGGCGAAATTCGTTGTCGAGGCCGCGAACGGACCGACGACCTATGACGGTACCGAGGCTCTGCTGAAACGTGATATAGTGGTAATGCCGGATATCCTTTGCAATGCCGGTGGGGTCATTGTTTCGTATTTTGAATGGGTGCAGAACCTGCAAAGGCTGAGCTGGAGCGAGACCGAAGTTCGTGATCGTCTCATGGGCATGATGGACAGTGCTTTCGCCGCCACCTGGGATCTGGCGCGGGAATATTCGACGGATATGCGTACGGCGGCAATGATGGTTGCGTTGAAGCGACTCGTGGCGGCCAATAAGTTACGCGGCATGTATCGTTAACATATGCGCATATCTTCCGTTGATAGAGTAGGGAAAGAGGATTGATTATGAGAAAGTTGAGAGTAGCCATTATCGGCCAAGGTCGTAGCGGCAGGAATATTCACGCCGAATATTTTCGACTCCCGCAGGAGACGGCGGAGGTCGTGGCGGTAGTAGATCCGCTGACGGTGCGCACCGAGCGTTCCAAAGCGGACTTTGGTTGTGACGTTTACAGCGATTACCGGGAACTGTTCAACCGCGACGACATCGACCTGATTGTTAACGCCACCTACAGTTATATGCACATGCCGGTGACGCTGGAGTTTTTGGAGCGCGGATTCAACGTGGTTACCGAAAAGCCAGCGGCGATCAAGGCGACCGACTTCGAGAAGGCGATGGCTCTGGCGAAGGAAAAAGGCGTCAAGCTGGCGGTTTTCCAGAATTCGCGTTTCGCCACTTATTACGAGAAAGTTAAATCGATCGTTGACAGCGGTGTCCTCGGACGAATCGTGGAAGTGAATATCAGCTTCAGCGGCTTCGCTCGTCGCTGGGACTGGCAGACGCTGCAGTCGTTCGGCGGCGGCAATCTGTACAATACCGGCCCTCATCCCATGGATCAGGCTCTGCGCTTCATTGATGTACCGACGGATGAAATGCCGACCGTATTCTGTAAGATGGATCGCGCCAATACCTTCGGCGATGCCGAGGACTATGTAAAAGTCATTCTGACCGCTCCGGATCGCCCTTTGGTCGAGGTGAACATTTCCAGCTGTGATGCCTACAGCGATTACACATATAAGATTCAGGGTACGCGCGGCGGACTCAAGGGTACCCTGAACCAGATCAACTGGCGTTATTTCGCGCTCGACGAGACTAAACCGCAAAAGCTGAGTCGCGAGACATTGTCGTCGCCGGACGGATTGCCGATCTACTGTTCCGAGACACTGCCCTGGCAGGAGGAGTCCTGGACGGGCGATGCGGCCAGCCCCTTCACTGTGGCGGTCGGTCGTTTCTACCGGAATATTCAGGCACATATTCTCGAAGATGCGCCTCTGACGGTTCCGAACGAGCAAGTGCTGCAGCAGATCAGGGTGATTGAGGAATGTCATCGTCAGAACCCGCTCTCGCGCCTGGACGACTGAGCCCGTAAAAAATTAGAGGAATGAACCTTAGAAGATTAAAACTATGAGTGACTATAAGATTGAGACCAAGTGTCTCCATACCGGCTGGAGACCGGGCAACGGCGAGCCGCGCCAGTTGCCGATTATCCAGTCCACGACGTTTAAGTTCGATACATCCGAGGAGATGGCCGCTCTTTTCGATCTGGCCGAGCCCGGCTACTTTTACACGCGCCTGGCGAATCCGACCAGCGATGCCGTGGCCGCCAAAATCGCCGCTCTGGAAGGAGGGGTAGGCGGGGTCATGACCTCCAGCGGTCAGGCCGCTTCGCTGTTTTCGGTTCTCAATATTGCTTCGGCCGGCGACAATATCATCAGCCTGTCGTCGATTTACGGGGGGACCTACAATCTCTTCGCCGTGACCCTGCCGAAGATGGGGATCGAGGTGAGGTTTGTCGACCCGGACGCGAGCGATGAAGAGTTGGACGCGGTTGTCGATGAGCGTACCAAGGCGGTTTTCGGCGAGACGATCGCGAATCCGGCTCTGCGCATCTTCGACATCGAACGTTTTGCCGATTTCGCCCACCGTCACGGTGTGCCGCTGATTGTTGACAACACCTTTGCCACGCCGATTAACTGCCGCCCGCTCGAATGGGGCGCGGATATTATCGTGCACTCGACCACAAAGTATATGGACGGGCACGGGGCAACGGTCGGCGGTTGCGTCGTCGACGGCGGCAAGTTCGATTGGACGAAATATCCGGACCGCTATCCCGGTCTGACCACTCCCGATGAGAGTTACCACGGGCTGGTCTTTTGCGAAGCTTTCGGCGCGGCGGCCTACAATGTTAAGATGGTTGCCACGCTGATGCGCGATATCGGGGCGACCCCGGCGCAGATGAACGCTTTTCTGGTTAATCTCGGTCTGGAGACTCTGCACCTGCGGATGGAACGTCACGTGAGCAATGCCAATAATATTGCCCGTCGCTTGGCCGAGGATGAGCGGATCTCCTGGATCACTTATCCGGATCTGCCCGGGAATCAGGATCACGTCCTGCAGCAGAAGTATCTGCCCAAGGGCTCCTGCGGCGTGATTTCTTTCGGCGTCAAGGGCGGCCGCGCGGCGGCGATGCGCTTTATGGCCGCGTTGCGTCTGGCGATGATTGCCACGCATGTGGCGGATGCACGCACCTGTGTGCTGCACCCGGCTTCGAGCACGCACAGACAGCTTAGCGACGAGCAACTGATTGAGGCCGGAGTACGCCCGGATCTGATTCGCCTCTCGGTCGGAATCGAAAATTGGGAAGATATTTGGCGGGATTTGGATCAGGCACTGGCGGCGGCTCAGGGCTGAGCGGATCCGAGGTCTGAGCGGACCCTAGGTCTGAGCAGTTCCCGGGGCTGACGGCTAGAGACAGCTAGAGCTGATTCAGGTCGTACGGCGTCTCCTGATAGAGATAGTAGTTGAGCCAGTTGGCGAAGATCAGGTGCGCGGTGCTACGCCAACGCATCATGGGTCGGGCGGTCGGATCGTCGTTGGGGAAATAATTCTCCGGGATGGCGATCGGCAGGCCACGGGCGAGATCGCGCTCGTATTCGAGCTTCAAAGTATTACGATCATATTCAACGTGGCCGGTGAGATAAATCTCCCGGCCGTTTTGCGCCATCATGGCAAAGACGCCGGAGCGCGGCGAGGAGGAGAGGAGCGTGATTTCCGGATGGCGCTCGATGTCCTCGAGCAGAATCGTCGTATGGCGCGAATGGGGAACGTAAAAGACATCGTCGAGCCCGCGCAGCAGGTGGATCGGCTGGTCGGTGTTCTTGTCGTGAGGAAAGACGCCGAACATTTTCTCCGGCAGGCGGTGCTTCTCAATTCCGTAATGATGGTAGAGACCGGCCTGGGCGCCCCAGCAGACGAACATGGTGGAGAATACATTTTCACGTGCCCAGTCCATGATGCGGCAAAGCTCGTCCCAATAGGTGACTTCTTCAAAGGCCAGGAGCTCCACCGGCGCGCCGGTGATGATCAGACCGTCATAGCGGCGGTCGAAAATTTCATCGAAGGTGTAATAGAAATTGATCAGATGGCTATCGGGCGTATTCTTGGCGCGGTACGAGGCCGTGGTGAGCAGGTCGAGGTCGACTTGAATCATTGAATTACCCAACAGGCGCAGGAATTGGGTCTCCGTGACGATTTTGGTCGGCATGAGATTGAGCATAAGGATGCGCAACGGACGTATGTCCTGGCTCATGGCGCGCTCCGTCGTCATGACGAAGACGTTTTCCTTCAGCAGTGTTTCGCGCGCCGGCAGATCTGTCGGTATATTTATAGGCAAAGCGTTTCACCCTCCTCACGTAAGTTCGTATTGTAACACGTGAGTGGAAAAATTGCGCAGGCGGCGGATTGCGCTGAGGGCTCAAATCAACCAATCGCGGCTGCGGGCGACGGCGCGGTGCCAGCCGCGGAGCTGTTTTGTACGGCGGCTCTTGTCCCAGGTTGGAATGAAAGCGGTATGATTCACGGTCATGGCGGTCAGAGCGTCCGCGTCCGGCCAGAAGTTAACGGCGAGACCGGCGAGGAAGGCTGCCCCGCGGGCGGTAGATTCGACGCTGTCGGGGCGAATGACCGGAACGTTGATTAGATCAGCCTGAATTTGCAGAAGAAAGTTATTGGCGGCGGCACCGCCGTCGACCTTGAGAGCGGAAAGTTCGAGCCCGGCATCTTCCTGCATGGCGGTGAGTACATCACAGGTCTGATAGGCCATGGATTCGAGAGCGGCGCGTATGATGTGACGGCGATCAACCCTACGGCTGAGACCGACGATGGCGCCGCGGGCATAAGGATCCCAATACGGGGCGCCGAGTCCGGTGAAGGCTGGAACCAAGTAGCAGCCGTTAGTGTCCGGGACGCTCTTGGCAATAACTTCACTCTCGGCAGCGGTTGAAAGGATCTCGAGCTCGTCACGTAGCCACTGGATTACCGCACCGGCTGTGAAAACGGAACCTTCCAGAGCATAGACGGTTTCTCCGCCGATCTGCCAGGCTACGGTGGTCAGCAGGCCGTGGCGGCTGACGATAGGAGTTGTGCCGGTGTTCATGAGCAGGAAGCAGCCGGTGCCGTAGGTGTTTTTGGCTTGACCGGGGCGGAAGCAGACCTGTCCGAAGAGGGCGCCCTGCTGGTCGCCCGCAACACCGGTAATTGGGATAGAATGACCGAAGATTTCCGGATCGGTGTGGCCGTAAAGAGCGCTACTGGGCAGGACGTTGGGCAGGAGCGGGCGGGGGACGCGGAAAATCTTGAGTAATTCATCGTCCCAACAAAGATCGTGAATATTAAAGAGCATTGTCCGCGAGGCGTTGCTGACATCCGTGGCATGAACACGACCGCCGGTGAGCTGCCAAATCAGCCAGGTATCAACGGTACCGAAGAGTAGATCTCCACGTTCGGCGCGCTCCCGGGCACCGGGGACATTGTCTAGCATCCAGGTGATTTTACTTGCGCTGAAATAAGGATCGATGACGAGTCCGGTCTTGGCGCGAATCATTTCTGCGTAACCGGATTGCTGTAGCTCGCGACAATGGTCGGCACTGCGGCGGCATTGCCAGACGATGGCGTTGTAGATTGGCTCGCCGGTGTGACGATCCCAAATTATGGTCGTTTCTCGCTGATTGGTTATGCCGAGTGCGGCGAAAGCGCCGGTTGGAACTTTGACCTCCGCCTCAAGGCGAGAAAGGGCGCGACGGCAGACGGCCAACTGAGATTGCCAGATATCACGGGGATCCTGCTCGACCCAGCCGGAACGCGGACTGTGCTGCGGGAATTCCTGCTGGGCCACGGCGCGAATTTGTCCGTTATGATCGAAGATCAGGCAACGACTGCTGGTAGTTCCTGCGTCGAGGGCGAGAATATATTGTGTCTCTTGGGCATTTATACAGTTATTGTTCGGCATGGCATTCCTCCGGGAAAATAATATCATATCAGTTTCTGCGGGTAGGGGGTAATCCCAAGAGAAACTTGAGTTTTCGTAAAAACCAAAAATTTGGCCAATAAAAGCGTTAAAATCGTCGTTTTTTGGTCAAAATTACAACTGGTAGCATCTAATCCGGTTGGGATCAAATCACAGCTAACAGAAAATCAGTT
>JAAZJE010000136.1 GCA_012800515.1 Clostridiaceae bacterium | reverse complement strand
CTGCTACTGGTTATCCTTCTGATTCGCGCCCTCAAACGTAATCGCAGCGGTCGTCTGCGCTATGCTTTCCAGTGGTTGTTGCCGCTACTATACTCGCTTCTGATTATTGTTTGTGTCGGGCTGATCCTTGCTCCGTTGCTGTTGGATCTTCCGGGCATGCTGCGGGCCGATTATCTCACGATAAGGGTCGAGGTCAGTCGAACCTTCCCGCCGAATATATTTGTCGATATGGCCGGAGAGACATACTATCTGGAGATCGGGGTGGCAGTGGAGCCGGGACGAACTTACGACATAAACTATTTGCGCTGGAGTCACTTCGTCAAAAGCGCTATGCCGGTGGATTATCTGCCGTAGTTTCGGAGAGTTTATGTCGGAAAGCAAAGTTAACAATAACCAAATAACCGTCCGCCTGGTTTTGATCGGTATTGCGATTCTGCTTTTGGTGTTGGTAGGATTTCTGCTTGCCCGGCGCAATCAACCGCCGCCGGAGCCGACACTGCCGGAGCGTGAGCAGAAATTGGAAGCGGCGCTGCTTGAATTACGCGGCGAAAAGTATGCGGAGGCGTTGTCGATTTTCGAAGAATTGCTGACACGTGATGCCGGGGACGAGGATGCTAACCGAGGAGCCTACCTGGCCGCCACGAATCTGCGCCTTTATGAAAAGATGGCGAATTATTTGTCGGCAACCGCCGCGGATTTTCGCGCGCAACAGACGGCTGACATCTATGCCACATTGTCCAGTTATTATTATTTGTGCGGTCAAAAGGATACGGGCGAGAAATGGCTGAATGCGGGGCTGGAGTTATATCCCGAGGATGCCGTGCTCAAGGATGTAGCCGCCGGAGTTTATCTGCAGCTTAAGGATGCGTCCGGGAACCCCATACAGCCAGTCGATATTTTTGATCCTTATAAGGAGTTGGTAGCGGCCTGGCAGGATTTGATCGACGCCGTGGAGTCCGATCCGATTACCAGATGGAAGGATTTGCCGGAAAGGATTTCCCGTGATCCGGATCTCTCTGTTGAACGTGCCGTCGAGTTGCGACGCTCGGCCAATCTCTGTCTGATTTATCACTATATTTGCGCTGACGACGTCGTCGGCTATGCCGACTTTGTCCAAACTTTGCGGACGAACGGAGAGTATCGTAGCGATTATCCTAATTATTTCGGCAATACGCCCGGGAATATCAATAATGACGGTCTCTTCGTCGAACAGAACGACCTGATCTACTATCAAAAATTTGCAGCCCACGACATCATGCGCCTGTCGGTGGATTTTTTCAGCCCCGACAACCCGCCGACGCCGGGCAAACCGCCTTCCGAGCGCATTCATCGTATCAATGCGGTTTGTCTGAACCTGATCGGAGATAATCTGATCTTTATCGCCGAGCGTCAGGGAGAGCGGATATATATGGCTGATCTAGACGGCGATTGCGACCCGCAAGTCCTGGTTGACGAAGCCGCCGAGCGTCTTTTGGTCTGCGGCAGTTCTCTCTACTATCGCGCGCCGGAAGACGGCGGAAAGTTGAAGAGCGCGCCGATTCGTGATCTGCGCTTGCGTTCCGCACTGCGGCATCGGCTGTCGCCGTTGGGCGAGGAAATCCCACTGCCGGAAGTTAGTTATTCCGGGATTGCGCCGGAGATTATCGTACCGCAGGACAGTCAACGTCCGGGGATAGAAGTGACCGCTACGGCGATCGGCAGCTATACAACGGACGGATCGCATGTGTTTTATACCTCGATCGAGGAGGATCGCTGCCTATATGTTGCCGAACTATCCGGGGTACAACCGCGAAAAATCTTTGACGATCGGGTCGATGCGATAGTGCCCGGGGAGCCCGGTGAGAACGGCATTTATTTTATCAATCTCGCCGACGAGGCACGGATTTGGTATTTGTCCGGTTATCTGGATGGAGAGGGACCGGTAAATGCCGCTCGTCTTGGCAATATATCTAATTGCGCGCAGATCAATTATTACTACGGTCGGCTTTATTTCGTTCCTGCCGCAACGTATATCCATTACTATCCGGTTCTGGATCGGGAGCACCCCGGGAATGCCGAGCCGGAGATCCGGGCCAATAATCGCGAGCCGGTTTCCACGCCGCTTTTGATTCGCGATTGGATTTTTTACCGGAACGAAGATATAGGCGGCGGCTGGTTCCTCTACGGTTTGCGCTCGGACGGCAGCAATGAGATTCTTATCGATAACGTTTTGTCTCCCGATGATAGACCTTGGGAGAGATAAGGCAGTCGTACTCTAATTTTATGACATTATGATGTCAGCGGGGCGCGAAACTTGTGTCCGCTCAATATGATTTTTTTGCGTACGGAGACGCTCGATATTGCGTCGGCTCATTTTCTGTCGAACACATGCGTACTTTTTTGTGTGATACTGCCTATCCGAACAGTTATTATGGAGGACCTTAGATGATAAAGTATCCGGACAGTTCGTCCCCTGATGAGGGAGCGAAAAGCGCAGAGATGTTGCCCGCAATCGATGAAGCAAGCTACATGCCGTCATATAATAGTGCACCGTCGCTGACTTTCCACATCGTTACCGGAGAGCGTGAACTGCTTAACAAGGTGCGTAGCATGATGCAACGGCAGGGCTTTTTGCTTCTGCGCGAAGACGACGGACGGATGGCTTATCTCTTTGACGGACAGGAGGTACATCGTTCCGGCCAGCAGATTGCCGAAGTTATTGAAGCTCAGACGATCCGACACGGCAGCCGCGGTGTCGATGAGCATCTGTTGCGAAGAATCGACCGAGCCATGTTGCGGCACCTCTTCAATCCGGATCTGGCCGGATATAACTACATGCGGTATATCGTTTTTTTATTGGTAAAGAATCCGCCTCTGCGCGCTCAGACTTTCGACTTCATCTATAGGCTGACCGGACGGCAGTTCAATATGGAGCGTAATAATGTCGAACGCGCCATTCGTTATTTGATCAAACGAGCCGGACTCAAGCAGAGCAACGGTCGTACCATCATGCAAATGTACTATACCGTTAGCGCCGAACTGCGCGAACAGGACACATTCAGGACGGTTCCGCCTCCGGAAGGACCGGCTCTTCCATCCTGACGACAATGGTCTGATAGTCAAAATAATTTACCATTCCGGGCCGCGCTCCGCGCGGCTTTTTAACCCGATTGACCGGGCAGAAGTCAACGGATACGGAACCACCGTACTCGCCGACGGTCGTTGCCGCAGTACGGGCGCTACTGTACCAGGCGGCGATCTGTGCCGCCTCGACGATGGTACTTTGCGGCACCGGCTGACCGGCGGAGCGGATGATGACATGTGATCCGGGCTGACGACTGATATGTAACCATATGTCGTCCTTATGGGCGATATGAAAAGTCAGGTGCTCATTTTGAAGATTGTTGCGACCGACTAAAATTGTCAGTCCATCTTTCGAAGTGAATTCCAAAGGTTGTGACTGCGGTTCGGCATTCGGGCGATTTTTCTTGCTTTTGGCCGCAAGGCGATATTTGTTGCTGTTTTTTTTGCGCCGACCGGCCATTCCTGGATACTGTCGCGGCGCCGGAGAATCCGGTTCGCGGTCTTGTCCGACCCGACGCTGCTCGGAGGCGATTTGGTCGGCGTAACGCAGATCTTCCTCGATCGCGGCGAGATCATCGTGGTTACGACTATTATCCAATGCGGTTTTAATGTTTTGTAGCCATTCCAATTCAACTTGCCCGGCCTTGACGAAATCTACCAGGATTTCACGGCGATTTTTCTTGCGCGTGTAGGAGCGGTAATAGCGTCGGGCATTGGCTGTTACCGAGAGCTCCGGTGCGAGAGAAATTTCCGTCGATACCGGCGGATCTCGGTAGTAATCTTTGACGACAGCGGAGTTTTGTCCGGGCTCGATTGAATGCAGATTGGCCAAAATAAGGTCTCCGTAGCACTTGTCCTGCTCGAAATCCTCTGCCGCACTCAGGTCGGCGGCATAACGGCTCAGGCGACGCTCAACCTGCTTAATCAGGCTGTCAACCTCTTTTTTTAAGCGGCGGTGCCGCGCCGACCAGATATTATGTGAACGCCGTGCTTCTGAGGCCACGGCGGCGGCCGTAGTCAAATCCGCGACCGACTGCGTTTCATATTGCGGTAGCGGCCAGTTGAAGGCATGGAAATCAACAGGAATATATTGACCGGTAGGGGGACGGGACTGAAGATAGATTGTCGGCTCCGTCTGTCCGCTCTGCACCGCAAAAATCAGGCGATGCCAGGAGTCGTGAAATCGTTCGCGAGCCGTCGGCGACAGGCGACTGTACAACTCGCTACCGTTCAGCCCCGCTCTGTGACAAAGACCGCGGGCGGCAAAGGGTGAGCAGCCGGCAAGGCAGATCGTAACAATCTCGGACAGAGTCGGTTCGCCGTTCATCCGAGCGGCAACCAGTTCGCGGGCGCGGGGAGCCGTTTTTGCAAACAGGTCAGCCCATTTGAGCGGTACCTCAGATAGGAGGGAAACTTCGGTCGGCATAATTTGCCCGGTCGAGGGCGGAAATTGATAGGGACGCGCCGGCAGAACCTCGCGCAGACGGCTCTGTGTGTTGTCAATATGATTTAAGGCATCAATGATCCGCCCTTCCGGATTTACCAGGATTAAGTTGATATAACGCCCGATAAACTCAAAATAGAGGGTCATGGGACGATATCCCCAAGGGTCGGCCGGCAGGAAGTCTATTTTTATCACCCGGTCGAAGTTCACTGCCCGAATGGAATAGAGGCGTCCGCCGGGCATGTATTTGCGCAACAACTGGCCGAAGCGCGGTAAATTGCCGCCGCCCGACTGTCGTTCACTCAAGAGGCTGAGTTCGGGTTGATCACCCGAACTGCCGATACGCAACTCCGTAGTTGCTCCACGGAGCGGATTGAGTGAAAGCACAATCTCCTGTCGATCAATCTGGTCGATGCGAAAGATCCGACTGTCCTTCAAGCGCCGATTCAGCTCCTCGGCCAGGAAGTGAGCGGTTAATCCGTCAAGCGGCATTGACAATCTCCATTCATAAATATTCGTTCAGCCTCATAATTATACAGAAACAGTCAAAGAACTGTGTTGTTTTTTTAACTATTTAACTAAATGAGTATTTATAGAAAATTAATTGCAAAAATTGCCGAAAATAGGGCTAGTTATCTTGAGTTTTCGTAAAAACCAAAAATTCGGCCAATAAAAGCGTTAAAATCGTCGTTTTTTGGTCAAAATTACAACTGGTAGCATCTAATCCGGTTGGGATCAAATCACAGCTAACAGAAAATCAGTT
>JAAZJE010000135.1 GCA_012800515.1 Clostridiaceae bacterium | reverse complement strand
GTAATGCGGGGGTGATTCGCGATACGATTGACGCGGTCGGTCCGCACCGGGTGCTCTGGGGCAGTGATTTGCCTATTCTGCGGATGCGGACGCGTCGGATTTGTGAAAACAACTTCTATATCAATCTAGTTCCGCCGGGTCTGTACGGCGACGAGTCGGTCGACCCGCACCTGCGTGAGGTCAGTGAGAAAGAAGCGGAGACGATAACCTTCTTCCTTTACGAACAGCTCTTGGCCTTAAAACAGGCGGCCGGGGAATTGCGTCTGACGCGCTCAGAGATAGAGGCCATTTTGCACGACAACGCAGCGAGGATTTTGGGCCTGGCGTAACAAGCTTATAATAAACATAAGATATAAGAAATGTGCTAAAGAGCGGCAGACAATCGCTCTTTAGCTTTCTAAAAAACACTGTTTTTTAGAAAAATGGTTTTATAAAGAACAGCCTCCTCCCCTCAGTCACGAGACATTGTACCGGTCCTGCGTATAAAATTCAGGTGGAATGATATAATATGATTATTGAGTATATAAACCAAATAAAGAACGAGGAGCGAACAAATATGTCACTTTTTCCAGTCACAGCATACGACAAATCGGTATATCGGGACGAGTTAGCGGACTTTCTGCCGGCTAAAATGATAGATATTCATGCACACTGCTATGCAACCAGTGGAGAGAGGGAGCCGGTTCCCGGAGAGGTCAAGCGCACGGTCAGCTGGCCCTCGAAAGTGGCTTCGGTCAACCCGATTGAGGACTTGCTCGAAACCTATAGTCTTTTGCTTCCGGAACAGGAGGTTGTACCATTGATTTTTGCGAATACAATCAGCGGTCCCGACGCACCGGAACATCTGCGCAATGGCAACAATTACTGTGCCGAAGTAGCGGCGGAGCATAATTTCCCCGCTTTGTATTATTCACACCCCGCGGAGAGCGGTGCGGAGCTGGAGCGTGCGGTTACGGCCGGCGGCTTCTGCGGCTTGAAATCCTACCTCTGCTTGTCTCCCGCCTATTTACCGGAGGCAGAGATTCGGATTTTCGACTTCTTTACACCCGAGCAGCTGGAGGCGGCCAATAAGAACAAGTGGGTCGTGATGTTGCACATTCCGCGCCATGGACGACTGGCCGATCCGATAAACTTGGCTCAGGTTGAAAAAATAGCCGCACGTTGGCCGGATCTGAAACTGATCCTCGCTCATATCGGACGCGCCTATTGTTCCGGCGACGTCGGCGAAGGACTGAAACGGATTGCTCCGCTGGAACGGGTGAGCTTTGACTTCAGCGCCAACTGTAATGTGGGGGTGATTCGCGATACGATTGACGCGGTCGGTCCGCACCGGGTGCTCTGGGGTAGTGATTTGCCGGTTCTGCGGATGCGGACGCGGCGGATTTGTGAAAACAACTTCTATATCAATCTGGTCCCGCCGGGTCTATACGGCGACGAGTCGATCGACCCGCACCTGCGTGAGGTCAGTGAGAAAGAAGCGGAGACGATCACCTTCTTCCTTTACGAACAGCTTCTTGCTTTCAAAAAGGCGGCCGGGGAATTGCGTCTGACGCGCTCAGAGATTGAGGCCGTTCTGTACGGTAACGCAGCCAAGATATTAGGGCTGGCTTAAGGCGACTGCAACAAATTACACACTGCTTAATAGGAAGCTAATTTGCGAGAGAAAAAACAGGAGCCGTTACGGGCTCCTGTTTTTTTCAGGGTGTGACCGTACGGACTTAATAGCCGGTGGTCTCCATGATTTCGATCGGAGTGGCGATCGAAGGCGAGAGGAAGACATGGACGTCCATCAGCTGATAAATGGATCCCGGAACATAAGGTGTAACCGGTCCGTGGGTGATCAGGCGCGAGGTCATGCGTTGCCAGGAGGAGAAAGTTCCCATAGTCGTCAAACCGTGGAATTCAAACTTCTCCCGCGAGTTCAGCACGTCGCGCGGGCCGATAGTGGCCGCCTTCGGAGGTACGCTGGTCAGATCGCCGGAGCAACCGAAGACTCCGTGCAGCGAATTCTGCGCGATGGTCAGCGGATGGAGGGTGAGGATCTGGGCGCGCTGCTCGAAATAGGGATCGTTAAGGTCCTTGATCTCGGCCGTGCCACCTTCGCGATAGTCGGGGATTAGCTCAGGACAGGGGTCAATGAAGGCGATATGCCCGGCCCAACCCGGTCCGCTAAAGATGGCATGCGCTCCGCCGTCACCACGTTCCTCAATGATGTCGGTATAGCTGGCGATGTTCTCATTGGTTGGGAAAAGTAGGTTTTCAAACGGCATCCGCAGTTCGGGATCGATTTTGGCATAAAAATATTTCAGGAAAGAGTTTGTAAAACCGTGACGATAATCGGTCGGAGCGATATTGTCGTTCTCGTCCGCCCACTCATCCATCGTTACCGGGTAGACATTGCGGCAGTCGACGCGCAGATAATTGATCAGTTGAGTCAACGGCTCGTATGTTCCGGGGTTGGGGTTGCCGCAGATGAATACGAAAGGCTTATCCTCGCGGTCACTCTCGATGAAACGTGTAATCAGCAGACCCATCTCTACCGAACCGATATCCAGTGAAATATGAATCTTAAAGTTCGGGTTGGGGTGCTGTACGATCTCCTCCGGGGTCATCTTGCGCAGTCGTTCCACCACCGCATGGTCACGGAAAGGCACGAATGGTGCCGGCTCAAAAGTAAATTCTTTGGATGTCACTAAAATTTCCTCCTGTACGTTTTTTATCCGCATTCTCCATGACGGAGAAACAGATTGATATCTGAATATAATTATAGCATTTATCAGGCAACAGGTTCAGCTACACGGCAATAATGCCGGGAAAAGCGAGGAAAAGTAAAAAAAGGAAGATTTCAACCGTATCCGAGCAAAGCGTCTCTACCCGTGGCCGGCGAACATTTGCGCAGCGTATACCGTGGTAAGGTCCGAATGCACGCCAACCGACAGCGTGTCATAGGCCGGATTGAGGATGTTTTTGCGATGTCCGTCCGAACTCATCCAGGCATTAACTATTCTTTGCGCGTTAATGGCGAGGGTGTTTATCTTGTAGACGTTTTCTGCGGCACAGGTATAGTCCGTGTAGCCGGCGTCATCCATCGCGGTGAACGGCAAACGTCCGTCGGGACGGGTATGTCCCCAGGAAACGGCGAGTTCCTTTGCGCGAATCTCCGTGGCGGTATTAAAAATCGCCGGTGCCGGCTTAAAAAGCGGGAGACCGGCTTTTTGCCGCTCTATATTAGTTAAACGGAAGATTTCTTTCCGGAGCAGCTCGTTGAAAGGGTTCTCTGGAATCGGTGTCGGAGTCGGTTTCGGCGTGGTAGTGGGTGCAGGAGCAGCAGTAGGCTTTGGCGTGGCGGTTGGTGCAGGAGTAGTAGGTTTCGGTGTGGTGGTTGGTACAGGAGTAGTGGGCTTCGGTGTGGTGGTTGGTGCAGGAGTAGTGGGCTTCGGTGTGATGGTTGGTACAGGAGTAGTAGGCTTTGGTGTGGTGGTTGGTATAGGAGTAGAAGGATTTGGTGTTACGGTGGGTGTCGGAGTTGGAGTGAAGCTGGGAGTTGGCGCGAGAGTCGGAGTCGGCGTAGAAGTCGGTTTCGGCGTGGCAGTGGGATTGGGAGACGGAGAAGGAGAACGCACTGGCAGAACTATTGCTATAGGGGTAGGGGACGGCGTAGCCGTCGGCTCCGGCGAGGGCGCGGCAGAGAAAAACACAGGCGGCACTGTCTCCTCCGAATCCGGGTTGGAGCAATGTACGCCGATGGGAGGGAGTGTAATTTCACTCGGCCCATTATCTGGTTCTCGGCATCCGCTGGCGGTGATTGTAGCCGCACAAAGAAGAAGGACGGCGAGAGCTTTTTTCCATATAATTTATTAGTCATTTTTATGCTCCTCGTGTTTGATTTCCACACGTCCGCAAAACGTGTATACGGTTCCAAAAAGGGGGGTAAGGATAACCACATCCCCTTTATAATTAAGACAATTATTAAAAAGTCTTAATCATGATGTAATTATAACTTAACGACATTTCCGCTGTCAATTTAAATTGGTACATTAATTGGGCATTGGTAACACATTTGGTAACACATTAATTGGTACACCTTGAGTTTTCGTAAAAACCAAAAATTCGGCCAATAAAAGCGTTAAAATCGTCGTTTTTTGGTCAAAATTACAACTGGTAGCATCTAATCCGGTTGGGATCAAATCACAGCTAACAGAAAATCAGTT
>JAAZJE010000134.1 GCA_012800515.1 Clostridiaceae bacterium | reverse complement strand
TTTATGTGTGTGCCGCAGCCGTGCTTTACTTTGTCGCGCTGATTCTGCGCTCCGTAACCCTGGCGGCGATGTTTGTTTTTATCTTCTTAGTGCTGGGCATTTTGCCGTTTTCCGATTTGCGAGCCAGTGTTTTCACTATTATTAAGCCGACGGTCCTTGCGTCCGCGGATAATTTCCTCAACTACTATATCTACGTTTTCCTGGCCGGCGTGTTTTTGTCCATAGCGGCCGTTGTTTTTGAAAAGAAGTTTTTTAGATTTAAGTAGCCGGTTCGGCGGCGGCGTTGGCAAAAATGCAAGTTGTGCGAGGGAACGGCGTGCGGCGTCGCGAGCGAGTTTCATAAATCGCTGGGTTGTCGGGAGCGTCGGCGAAAACGCAAATTGTGTGAGGAACGGCGTGTGTGAGGAGCGCGGCGGATTCGAAGAAATATGGGCGCAAATAGGAGCACATATGATTGAAATTAAGAATTTAAGCAAATCGTTTGGAGAAGTCAGGGCGTTGGACGATATCAGTCTGTCGATAGGGCTGGGCGTTCACGGTCTGTTGGGTCCGGGCGGATCCGGCAAGACTACCCTGCTCCGTTGTCTTACTCGCATAATTGACCCGGATTCGGGCGAAATCAATAGTTCTGCGAAGATTATTCTTCTGCCGCAGAAGTTCGACTTCTTTAAAACGATGCTGGTTATTGAACTAATGGAACATCTGGTCAAACTAAAGAAAGTACCGATTGAGAAGATCGAAAGTCAAACAGAAGAACTTCTGACGAAAGTGAATCTCTTCGCGAAACTGAGGACTAAAGTCGGAGCATTGACCAGCGACATGCTCAGGCGCCTCGGACTTGCGTTGTCTTTGCAGAGTAGGCTCGATGTGATTTTAGTCGATGAGCCTGAGGCGGAGCCTGATCCGGAAGAACGTCTGAATTTTAAGCGATTGTTGGCAGATGTGGGCCGTCAAAGGTCCCTTATCGTTGCCAGCCATGACGTTAAGGATGTTGAAGATCTGTGCGATAGGATTATTATTCTGCACAGGGGCAGGGTGATCGCGCATGATATGCAAGCCGGAATCGCCGGCTTTGCCAAAGGGAAAGTGTATAAAATCGCGGTTGCGGACAGAGGTGAATTAGTTGAGCCGTATCACGTGACGCGAAGTTTTTTTGACGGCGAGGTTGAATATTTACGCATATTGTCCCATCAACGGCAGGCTGCGGCGGAGCAAGCACCAGATCTCGAGGACGGATACCTGCTTTATATTTGGGAATCGGAACAAGGCTACAAAAAGTAGGTTCAAAGGAAACTTTTAAGAAAAAATAACAAATTCGGCGGTACCGTTGGCAAAAGTGCAGACTTTGTACGAGCTGGCGAAGTTGGCGGTCACAGGCTTGCTGAACTGCCGGCGTCGTTGGCGAAAGTGCAAGTTGTGCGAGGGAACGGAGTGTGGTGTCGCAAGCACGTTTCAGGAATCGCCGATTCGGCGGCGTCGTTGGCGAAAACGCAGGTTGTGCGAGGAAGGGAGATTGCCGCACAATCGCCGCACGATGGGGGTGCGCCCTAGTGACGCGACGGCGGTTCTGTGTTACACTTGCGGTCGGATGTTTTAGATACGTTTGCGTCTCGGGCGGCAGCCCGGCGGTGCAGCAGCGGAGGGTAGATATGAAAAGAGCTTGTGACATCTTAAATCAGGCAAGTCTTTTTTCCTCGATCGGTTGCGAGGTCTTCCGCCGGTTCGGTTCACGGATTAATATCAAGGTTATGTGGAAGGGCGAGGTCCTGGCCAACGAGGGCGACGAGTGTGCCGGTATAGGCATTGTCGTTTCCGGTCAGCTGGCGCTTCAGAAGTACGCCGGCAGCGGAGACTTCGCCACGATTGAACTTCTGCAGGCCGGCGATATGTACGGTTTGGAATACGTATTGGGCAGCAATAATAAGTACGGAATGGCAATTGAGGCGCTGAGCGGCTGTAAGATTTTGACCGTTCCTAAAGATATTTTCCTTGCTCTGTCGGAGGAGTTCCCCGTTTTGACCGAGCGCGCGACGGAGTGGCTGGCCGACAAGGTGCAGGAGCGCAACCGACGCATTACCGTGCTGGCGCAGCGCAGTCTGCGGCAGAAGATTTCCGCCTATTTGCTCGACCTTTACGCGCGTCAGCAGGAGGAGGAAGCGCGGGAGGAAGAGGAGGCGGAACGGGTGGCCGCCGCGGCGAGCTCAATGCAGATTATCCGCCCCGGGATGCCGAGCGCTCGGCAGACGCGACTCAGCGGCTTCCGCTTCAACGCGGTTCCCGTCAGGGGAGAGTTGCCGCCGTCGGTGGAACTGCCGGCTTCGAAAGAAGTATCCGCCCGTCTGCTGGCTATACCCAGGCCTTCTTTTTCGCGTGAATTGGTGCGGATGGAGGAGGACGGTCTGATTACCGTCAACGATCGGATTATCTGGCTGCGCTCGCTTGAGGGGCTGGACAAAGAAGCCGACGAAGAGGATGAGTTTTAGATTGAGCGAAGCGGAGCACAAATGTTTTTGACCTGCCTTTTTACTCTAACCAGTCTGTCGGATCGCGTCGTTGAGTTTTTTCGCAGTTTGTGGCGGGAAATCGGCAGTGGTCTGTTGTTGCTCGGCGGTATGGACGGATGGCAGGAGGTTGTTACCAATACGCTCGACATTATCGTCACGGCGGTCGCTTTCTATTACCTGCTCAAGGTGCTCAGTGACACCCGGGCTTGGCAGCTGATCAAGGGGTTGTTATTTATCACTCTGTTTGCGGTGGTCTGCTCGCTACTCGGCATGCAGACGATCAATTATATTCTGGTTAATTCGATTTCGGTCTTGGCCATCGGTGTGGTGGTGCTGTTCCAGCCCGAGCTGCGTCGTGCTCTCGAAGCTGTGGGTCGCAGTTCGTTCTCCCTGGTCAACAATGTCGCGGATTCGGCGAGTGGTACCGACGCACTCAATATCGCGATGATTGAGGCGATTGCGGTGGCCTGCGAGAATATGACCCGTAGCATGACCGGCGCCTTGATTATTATCGAGCGACGCACGCCTCTGGGCGAGCTGCTGGACGGCGGCACTCCTGTGATCCTAGACGCCAACCTGACCGCGCCCATGCTGGAGCAGATTTTTTATAAGAACTCGCCGCTCCACGACGGCGCTGTGTTGATTCGCAACGGACGGATCTATGCAGCGCGTTGCCATATCCCGCTATCTGACACTTTCTATCTGCGCAAGGAATTCGGAACCCGGCATCGGGCGGCGATCGGCGCCAGCGAGATCGGCGATGTGATCGGTGTTGTTTGTTCCGAGGAGCGCGGCTCGATTTCCGTGACGCGCGAGGGCAAGATCTACACCCTGCACAATGCCGACTCTCTGCGTACTGTGCTACTGCAGATTCTAGGTGGCGGTGAGGACAAAAAAGAGACTAAGACGAGCGCTTGGAGGCGCTTTTGGTCGCGTTTCCGCAAATCGATTGCGGCGGGGCCGGGCAGCGACAAAATAGAAGAGATGTTGATACGCGAGTCCGACCAGGACAAGCATGCTGCTGTGTTTTCGCCGGTGGTATCCGAGGCTGTTGCCGATGACTCCGCCACTTCCGCCGTTGCGCCGGGCATGGACGATTTGGATGATCCGGAGGTGCAGGAGATCCTCGCACACAGCACCCAGCGCATCGGCTCGCGTGCTCGACGCCGACGCCTGGAGCGCAGTCGCGTCAGCCGCCACGATGCGGTCGAACGCCGCAAACGCCGACGCTGGGGACTCAAAATTGCCTCCCTTGCCTTAGCGGTAGTGGTATGGTTCTTTGTTCAGCTACGTTTGAACCCGATTGTGAATCACACTTTCACTGGCCTGCAGATTCGGCGCGGCAATATTGAGGAATTGACCAGGCGCGGCATGACCCTCACAATCTCCGAGCAGCTGATGACCGTAACGATTCGTGCCCGCAGCAGCACGATCAATAAGATGCGTGAACATCCGGATTGGGTTGTTGCTACGATGACATTGCCGGAAAATCTTGGACCCGGTAATCATTCGGTCGAACTTTCCTTTACGGTTCAGAACATAAATCCTTCTGCCTGGCAACTCCAGTCGCAGTCGCCGCGGCGCACGATCGCCACGATTGCCAAAATCAGCGACGATGGTGACAAAAATTCCTACCCCGGTCAGGTTGATTAAGTCGATTAACCGGGGAACCAATCAGTGACAATTAAATCAATCAATATCAATAAGCAGGGGAAATAATCAGTATGGGGAAATATTTCGGTACGGACGGTGCGCGCGGAGTTGCCAATCAGGAACTGACGCCGGACTTCGCGCTGGCTATGGGTCGCGCTTTAGTGGCCTTTTTGCGGGAGCAGACGGGGTGTAATTCCGTCGGGGGTAGTTCTGCCGGCGAAGCTGACAGTGCCGCCATCGGTGACAAAGCAGGTGATTTGGCCGGCGGTGTTGCCGGAATCGCAGATCCTTCACGTCTGCGTATTCTCATCGGTATGGACACGCGCCTGTCCGGGGGCATGCTCTCGGCGGCGTTGGCGGCGGGCATCTGCTCCGCCGGTGCCGATGTCTGGATGGGCGGTGTTCTGCCGACGGCGGCGTTGTCCTTCCTGACCGAACGGGGCAAATTCTCCGCCGGGGCGATGATTTCGGCTTCCCACAACCCCAGCGAATACAACGGCATCAAGATCGTCGACGCCTCCGGCTACAAGCTAACCGTCGAGGCGGAAGATCGCCTGGAGGCTCATATCGACGCCGTCCTTGAAGGAAACGGTGCCGCTCCGCCCCAGGGGCACGAAGTCGGCCGTATGATCAATTGGGATTTGGCTCTCGGCATTTACAAGGAACACTTGCTGAACGCTGCCGATATTTCCCTGCAGGGCTACAATATAGTGTTGGACTGTGCCAACGGTGCCGCCGCACAAGTTGCACCCGAAGTGTTCAGCGAACTCGGTGCCAATCTGATCCTCACGGCCAGCGTGCCGGACGGTTTGAACATTAACCGAAACTGCGGCTCGACTAATGTCGAACGACTGAGCGCCATAACCGTGGCGACCGGCAGCCATATCGCCCTAGCTTTCGACGGCGACGCCGACCGCCTGCTGGTCTGTTCGTCTTCCGGCGCAGTTCTGGACGGCGACCAAATCATGGCCATCATCGCCGACCACCTCAAGGAGCAAAATGATCTGCCCGGCGACACCGTCGTCGCGACGGTAATGAGCAATTCCGGGCTGGAAGACTTCTGTGCCCGTCGCAGCATCCGCGTTGTCCGCACCGGCGTCGGCGACCGTCACGTCATGCACGAAATGGTCGCGAGCGGCTACGGCCTGGGCGGCGAACAATCCGGCCACATTATTATCCGCGAATTCGCCAACACCGGCGACGGCATCCTGACTGCTCTGATCCTGCTCAAGGCCCTGCGTGCCTACGGCATGGACACCCGCGCCGCCCTCTCCGACTGGCAGACTTTCCCGCAGTACAATACCCACGTAACGGTTCCGGAGGATCCCGACGGCGCCGTCAATGCCGCAGTCAAGCGCGCTCTCGCCACCGCTCCGCCCGTCCTAGATCTGATCGCCGAGATGAAGACCCGCCCGGGCATCGCCCGCATTCTCGTTCGTCCTTCGGGCACCGAGCCGATCGTCCGCATCATGGTTGAGGGCCGCGAAGAGGCGACAGTCCGCGCCGCCGCCGAGGAACTGCGCGCCGCTCTCGAAGCTGTCCGTGATAAGCGTGAGTGAGCAAGCGTGAGTGATGCCGCACCTATTGCGACGCGCCGAATCCTGTAGCCCCATAAATATATGTCGTTGAAAGCGCTTCATAGCTTTTTATAAAAGTGCTTGATAAAATATCCTTTACTGTAAACCGTAGGGGTTGGCAGACAATGATGGGGCAATTTTCGTTTACGGTTGATGAACCAATGAGCGGGGGAGCTCAAAATGAACAAGAAACTTTTTAGTGTTGCGTTGGCGCTATTGTTGGTACTGACAGCTTTGACAGGATGCGGTGCAAAAGACGAAAGCAGTGGAAAAAAAGAAAAGATAATAAAGGAGAGAGGTGTTGTTTCGGCGAATCCGGCGGGATACATATACGACGTCTTTACGGACAACACGATCGAAATCAGCGGCTGGGATAAAAGCAACTCGCCGGCAACACTCACTATTCCGGAGAAAATAGACGGCAAAAAAGTCATCGACATCGGGGAAAGAGCGTTTTATAGTTGCGAATCGCTGACATCAATCAAGCTCCCGTCCTCGGTTACGAGCATTGGGGATAGTGCGTTTAGGAACTGCTACTCACTGGCGTCAATCGAGCTTCCGTCCTCGCTCACCGACATAGGGGAATACGCGCTTTCCGGTTGCCCACTGACATCCATCAACCTTCCTCCTTCGGTCACTAGTATAGGGAACTGCGCGTTTCTTCGCTGCGCACTGGATTCAGTCGAGCTCCCGTCCTCGGTCATCAGCATAGGAGGATTTGCGTTTGCTTACTGCGAATCACTAAAGTCAATCAAGCTTCCGCCCTCGGTCACCGGCATTGAGACGGGCACGTTTATTGACTGCCGCTCACTGGAGTCAGTCGAGCTCCCGTCCTCGGTTACGAACATAGGAGAGTGTGCGTTTTGCGGTTGCGGCTCACTAAAGTCGCTCGAGTTTCCGTCCTCGCTCACCGGCATTGAGAGAGCCGCGTTTAGGGGCTGTAGCTTACTCGAGTCAGTCGAGCTTCCGCCCTCGGTCACTAGTATAGGGATGACCGCGTTTTACGGATGCGACTCATTATCCGAAGCTATAGTTCCGTATAGGCTGAATTTCTGTGGTGATAATGCCTTTCCGGAACAGACAAGGATTAAAGATCATAAAGGCAACGACAGACCGTTGTACAAGACGTCCGACGGTTGCAAATATGTGTTGCTTAATCAATCTTACACAGAACTGACAAAATACGTCGGCGATAGCACCGACCTGTCCGTGCCCGAGCAACTCGACGGGTTGACGGTCACGAGCATTGGGGTAAGCGCGTTTTCCGGTTGCGGCTCGCTAAAGTCGATTGAACTGCCGCCTTCGGTCACGAGCATTGGGGAAAGAGCGTTTTATGGTTGCAAATCGCTCGAGTCAATCAAGCTTCCGCCCTCGCTTAACGGCATTGAGGCGTTTATGTTCGGCCACTGCACCTCACTAAAGTCGCTCGAACTTCCTTCCTCGGTCACCGGCATCGGGGCAAACGCGTTTGAAAATTGCCGCTCACTTGAGTCAATTGTAATTCCGGCCTCGCTCACCAACATAGGGGAAGATAAGACGTCGACCAGTTTTGCTTTTTCCGGCTGCGATTCGTTGAAAACCATATATTTCGCCGGCACGGAAGCACAATGGAACAAGCTAACGCAGAATGTTAATCTAATCACATCCTATCCGGACAGACATAAGAAAGTCGAATATGCAGTGGTGTTCGGTAAGTAAAACAAATGAAGTTTGAGTTAAAGCTTCGGAAAAAGCTTCGAAAAAACTTTGAAAAAAGTTCTTCTAAGCGCTACCACCGCGCACAGTCACCCACCGCACTCGGAAGGCATGGTTAGCCGAGTCAGTCAGTTACTCTTTCGGCAAGTTTGCAACTTTAGTGCCTGCGCCGGTTCCGGCAACGGTCTCTGGCGGGACGCAAACTGCAAAGTTGCCGAAAACCGCGTTGCCAGTTCCCTAAAACGCCGCCGGCAGCCTCCTAAAACCGCTGTTAGCGCCTCCTACAAAGCGAGCCTTTCGGCAAGTTTGCAACTTTAGTGCCCGCACCGGTTCCGGCAATGGTCTCTGGCGGGACGCAAACTGCAAAGTTGCCGAAAACCGCGTTGCCAGTTCCATAAAACGCCGCCGGCTTCGCTAATACTCCCCAGCGGCGCGGATCCTGCGTGATTGCCGAAAGTAGTACCGCACCCGCCCCTGGTTCTTAGTACCGTAGCGCTTCGGTTTTGCGCACAGCAATCAGAACCCACCGCTTTGCCCGGCTTCGTGGCAAAACACCCGCTTTTGCAACATTGCTTTATATGCCGGATTCAAAAGTTGCTGACGCGCCCGGCTTCGTGGCAAAATTCCAGGTTCTGCAACATCGCCTGACTCGTGCGTCGACTTGCGCCTTCGTTGTGCGGTGCGTGGTACACGAGGTGTGCGAGGTGTGCGCGGTACACTAGGTTGACATGTCCGGGTTAACGCCGTCCGTTGGCCGTCCGTTAACATTGAGCGTCCGTTCGTTTGTTCTGCAAATTTGTTCTGCAATTTGTTCCGCAATTTGACATGTTTTCGCCCATGGGTTATCATGAGCGTCGCGAAAGCAGGAGCACCCGCTTCTCACCTTAAGCGCGAGCGAAAAGGTTGCCACAGTTTATACGCCGATTGCTCGGAAAGGGATTTATCTCTCATCCGCGGCAAATGTTGACAGAGTAAATTGAGGAGCGTTCGGGTGCGGGCGCTCCTTATTATTTTGTTGGGAGGTGATAAGCATAGCCCGCAAGAGTGAAGGCATGCAGGTAAACAGAGAGATCAGGTTCCGCGAGGTGCGATTGATCGACGAGAACGGTACGATGGTCGGCATTGTGCCGATTGAGGAGGCTCAAAGACGCGCGGATGACGCGGGCCTGGATCTGGTCTTGATATCGCCGCGTCCGGATAATCCGGTTTGTCGGATTATGGATTACGGTCGATATCAGTTCGAGCAGTCCAAGCGTGCGCGCGAGGCCAGACGCAATCAGAAAGTGGTTGAGGTCAAGGAAGTCGGGTTCAGACTGACGACGGAGGAGCACGATTTGCAGTTCAAATTACGCCACGCCTCCCGCTTTTTGGGAGAAGGCAACCGCGTTAAGATCTCGATTCGCTTCCGCGGTCGGGAGATGGCCTATCAGAGTCAGGGTTATGAGCTGATGGAGGAAATTGCCGAGCGACTGTCCGAGGTAGGAGAGATTGACCGCCGTCCGATGATGGAGGGTCGCTTCATGACGATGTTCCTGGCGCCGATCCGTTCGGATTCCGGCGGCAAGAAGGGCTCCGGCGGCAAGAAGGATTCCGGCGGGAAGAAGGGTTCCGATGATGAGAAGAGTTCCGGCGACGAGAAGGGCTCCGACGACGAGTGAGGTTCGACGGCAAGAAAGACTCCGACGACAAATAGGGTTTTGTTAAAGAAAAAGATATTGCCGGCAGGCGGAGTTCCGCCGCGAGCGGGAGAAACGGCCGGCAAGTGAGAAAACTGTGAATTTGTGAATAAGATATAGGAGATAGTATGGCAAAACAGAAAACACATAGTTCATCGAAGAAAAGATTTAAGGTATCGGGCACCGGTCTCATTGTGCGTTCTCGTGCCGGTAAAAAGCACAAGTTGACGCACAAGACAGCCAAACGTAAGCGCGATCTGCGCGGTACTACGGTTGCGAGCCCGGGGGATGCCGCCGTTGTCCGGCAGATGATCCCGTACAAGAAGGCTTAGTTTCGGATGAAGTGAGGTAAAGGAATATGGCACGTGTTAAAAGAGGCGTGACTTCGCGTCGGCGCCACAAAAAAGTATTGAAGCAGGCCAAGGGTTACTTCGGCCACAAGAGCAAGGTTTTCCGCGTAGCGAACCAGCAGGTGATGAAGTCGCTGGCCTACGCTTATCGCGATCGCCGCACGAAGAAGCGCGACTTCCGCCGGCTTTGGATCGCCAGAATAAACGCCGCGGCGCGCGCGAACGGCATCAATTACAGCCGCCTGATCAACGGCCTGAAAAAGGCGCAGATCGATTTGGATCGTAAGGTTCTGGCAGAGCTCGCCGTATCGGATCCGGCCGCTTTCGGCTCGATCTGCGATCGTGCCATGGACGCGCTCCAGGCCGGCTAGTCCGACCGGAAATATATGGCGTCGGTGCCGAGGGATTTGTTTTGTCACTTTCCGACTTAGCGGTGATAACGAGTGCGGCGAATGCGCTGACCCGCGACCTGGTGCGTTTGAGCGCCGGTCGGGGTAAGGGTTGCTTTGCGAATCATCTGCTGCTCGAGGGCAGTCGCATGATTCATACCGCTCTCAATTGCGGAGTAGTGCCGCAGTTGCTGATCCTGCCTTTGCCCGATGATTTTATCGGCCAAGCCGGCGGTACGGCGGCGCAGCCCGTGTGCAGGTATGTGGCGGCGGGTTCGGCGGTCGATGCGTTACTCGGGCGGCTGAGCGGCGGATCCGGCGAGTCGGGCCGTTCCGGGTCGAGCGATGTAGCGAGCGGCGCTTCCGCGGGGTCGAGCGATGCGGCTAGTGGCGGCAGATCAGGGCAACCCGCGTCGACGGCGATATTCATGAGCGCGCCCTTATACCGAAAGTTGGGAAGCCTCGAGAGCCCGGCGGATTGCCTGGCAGTGGTAGAACAACCAGCTTTGCCGAAATTGGGCGAGGAAGACGCGACGATTTGGCGTGACGGAATGCTCGAGCCGGTGCTGGTGCTGGAAGAGGTTCAGGATCCGACCAATGTCGGAACGATGATTCGGACGGCGGATGCGCTGGGTTGTCGGCTGGTGATCGGAATTGGCGGAGCGAAGCCCCTGTCGGCAAAGTGCGTGCGCGCGTCGATGGGCTCGGCCTTTGCGTTGCCGATCGCGACGGCTGAGAGCAGCGGCGAGGCGCTGGGTTATTTGCGCGAACGTTCCTGCGCGAATATTGCCGCGGCGGCGACCGGGGAGGCCTGTGACGAGGTCACGTATGATTTTCCGGCGGCGCTGTGGATCGGGAACGAA
>JAAZJE010000133.1 GCA_012800515.1 Clostridiaceae bacterium | reverse complement strand
GCGGAACTCTTTTGTCGTTGTGTGTTTATCGCGCATCAGCGATATTTTGTGCTGGATCAATGGATGGTCATATACGAATAAATTACCTTGCTCCATGATTTCCTCCTGGCGTGTGCCTGTAGATTTAGGTCATTCTAGCACTCTGAACAGCGAACTTCAAACCGCGCTTCGGCAACATAAACGGATTAACTTGCAACCAAGCCGAACGGATCAACCGGCATCGACGAAGACCTTGACCGGATAAGCGTGAACCGGCACGCCTTTGTCGGTGAAAATTATATCCGTGCTGCCTTTCAAGCTAAGCTCGATCTCTTCTTCATTGTCCAGAACAAAGCCCTGTTCCAGCCCCTCAAGCGTCGCGCCGCCGTCGATTTGGCGCACGAGCTTGAACTTATCCGTAACGGTGTTCAGATAGGGACGCAACTGCACTCCTCCCTGCTTGGCGGTGATCAGGTAACTGTCCGAGCCGACCCGCGCCTGCTTGGAAAGATTCGTCCAGTCGTAAATGACGACCAGAATCCGCTTTCCCTTCTCCTCGTCGACACGTAGACCGACGATCTTGATCTTGCTCGCCTCATCGATCTGAATCGCCTCGCCGACTTTGCCCTCCTTGGGCGGCAGGTAGGATGAGAACTGCTTCGGCTCACCCTTGGCACAAGCACTCAGCGTCAAAACAGACGACAAAAGCAACAGAATTGACAAGGTTAAACGCAGTATCCGCCCGATCCGATAATTCTTTTTGATCGGTCCTGCCATTTTATCCAGCCTCCCCGTCGTCGACAGCCGCGCCGGCCGCATCCGCACCTATAATCTCCGCGAGGCGCGCCTCAGCCTGATCCGCCCGCAATTCGGCGGCCGCCAGCTGTTCGCGCAATTCTTCGTTGGTCAAAGCGGCTTCACCGGCAACCAATCCGGTCGCATGTCCGAGACGCGTCGCACCGACGGCAATCCCGCTACGCATCGCCTCATAATCGGCGGCATGAGCGGCAATCTCGGCCTCGCGAGCCCGCTCGGCGGCAGTTACAGCCTCTTCTTCAATAGCCGCGGCCTCCTCCTCGGAGATGGCCTCGCCGGAGAGCTGGGCAATGGTCGCTTCGTCAGGCTCGGTAAAGCCGAACACTATGGTCAGCACCAAAGTCGAAGCAAAGGCAATAACGCAAGTGATGATGGAGTTAATCAGGTTCGCGGTCGGCGTCATAAATCCCACCAATGCCAACAGACCGGGCGTGACGAAGCTGGCGCTCCGAATTGAGGTGATGCCGGCATAGAATCCGGCCACGCCGCCGCCGATGATCGAAGCATAGAGGGGCTTTTTCAGGGGAATGGCGTTACCGTAGAGTGACGACTGCGAAATTCCGAAGAGCGAAGTGATACCGGCCGAAGCACTGTAGCTGCGATAGCGCTTGTTGCGACCGCGAATCGCGATGGCGAAAGAAGCGCCGGCCAGCGCCATGTTCGAAGCCATCATGCCCGGGATCAGCACCGTGTCGTAGCCGAGCTGAGCGAGGTTCTGCGTCGCGATCGGGAAGAGCGAATAGTGCGAACCGGTCAGGACCAGGAACGGACTCGCCGCGCCGACAATCGTCGGAACCAGCCAGGGAACCGTATTGTTCAGCCAGGTAATCGCCGCCGCCAGACCGTCGCCGATCCAGGTGCCGATCGGGCCGAGCACGACCAGACCGAGCATACCGGTAAGGAAAAGCACAAATACCGGCACCAAAAGGCTCTTCAGCAGATC
>JAAZJE010000132.1 GCA_012800515.1 Clostridiaceae bacterium | reverse complement strand
GCGCCTGGCCCCAACCTCAATTACCGGACAAAAAGGCAGATTTACCCTTTTAACAGCATTTTACTCGGAAATATTCTTTTTGTAATGTGACCATTTGTCACTACTTTTTATTTTTTTGCAGATTTTGAGGGTCAAATTCGGGGATTTTGGCATAAATCTCCATTGTAATTAACGGATGAAGCTTTCGGCCAGCCTTCCGCAACTAACTTCCGCGCTCGTTCCCGCTATTTCAACTATTACAGTCCGAAGTTCAAAGCAGCCCGGATTTTGCAGTCCGAATCGCGGGCCCGCCTGGAATCAGCTGTGTAAAAGTTGAAATCGGGGGCAGTAAGGGAGGTCCAAAGCTACTCAACTTCCTCCCATCGTCTTCCCGCCCCGCCTGTTCCCACTATTTCAATTTTTACGGCGCAAAGTGGGGGGTTAACCGTGTAAAAACTGAAATCGGGTTCAGAGGTGGGGCTCGCGCATTTCCCGTCAACAAACTACCCCATCCATTCCCGCTTTTTTAACTTTTACAGCCTGAATATCGAAGCGATTCGGATTTTACAACACGAATCGCGGGCCCACCTGGAATCGGCTGTGTAAAAGTTGAAATCGGGGTCAGAGCTACATGGCTTAAGGGAGAGGGCGAGACTACAGAAACGAAAAGGTAGGGTGAAGCGTGTATGCGAAAGAGGCGAAGCTGTGGTAGCGAAGGAGGCGGGGTTGTGTGTTCCGTTCCTATTGCTTGCCTTGCTTGCTTGACAGGGAGCGAGCTCGGTTTTAGAATGCAAGTAACCGATTAGTGACATAGTCGTTTGACAAATGAGGATTGGCATTTGACGTTTAGCGTTGAATGTTTGGAGGAGTAAAAATGTCGCAATTGCAAGGCGCCCGTAAAATCAAAAGAAAGTCGGCTCCCGGAGCCGTGCGTCCGCGCGATATGCAACGGAGCCGGGCGGAGATTCTCCGGGCGGCGGTGGCGGAGTTTGCTGCTGCGGGCTTTGAGGGGGCGAGGGTTGATCGCATCGCCGCCCGCGCCGGTCTGAACAAGGTGCTCATTTACCGCTATTTCGGGAATAAAGAAGATTTGTATCTCGCCGTGTTGCGAGAGGTCTATAGCCTGCTGGGTGAGGTGGAGCGCGACATACTCGGGCACAACGTGCGTGGTGCTGAGCTTATTGAACAGCTTATCGACGGTTATTTCGATTTTTTGCAGCGGCGGGAAGACTTGGTGAATATTCTTCTCTGGGAGAATCTGCTGGGAACGAAATACCTGCAAAAGTTGCCGCACGAGGCGGTGGGACGTTCGACACTGTCCACGCTGGAAGAGTTGATCCGCGCCGCCCAGACGGAAGGGGTATTCCGCTCCGCTTTCGATCCGCATCAGTTGGTAGTCTCACTACTGGTCTTTTCCTTCGGCAACTTCGCCAACCGCCACTCGCTTTCGTTACTGTTCGGAAGAGACATGGCCGGTGCCGAGTGGATGGAAAAGCGCCGAAGCGAGACGAAGCGGATAATTTTTGGCTACATTTTGCCGGACAAGCCGGAAGTGCCGGGTGCGTCGGACGCGCCGGGTATGCCGTATGCGCCGAGTGCGTCGGATACGCCAGGAATGACGGATGTTTTGCCTGACGCTCTGCCGGACGAATGAACGGACAACGCTCGTCGCCCGTAAAACGGACGGGCGGCGTTGTAAATAAAAACTAAACCATGGAGGTTTCGAGATGACAAACATAAAGGAACGTCCCAAATGGACCGAGGAGAGACTGGATCAGTTGTTGACCGAACCGGACAACGGCCTGATTAAGGATCTGCAGACAATCGACGGCGATATCATGCTGATCGGTGCCGGCGGCAAGATGGGCTCCACACTGTCGATAATGGCGCGGCGGGCGCTCGACATGGTAGGCGACAAGCGCAAAGTCATCGCGGTGTCGCGCTTTACCGACCCGGCAAAAAGCAAAATACTGACCGATAACGGGGTCGAGATCATTTCCTGCGATCTGCTCGACTTCGGCGCGGTGGATAGCCTGCCGAAATCGCCGAACGTGATTTTTATGGCCGGACGTAAGTTCGGTACCACCGGACAGGAAGCCGCCACCTGGGCGATGAACGCCATGGTGCCTTCGCTGGTGGCGCGTCATTTCCGCGACTCGCGTATTGTCGTCTTTTCCAGCGGCAATATCTATCCGCTCGTCAAGGCCTCGACCGGCGGCTGTGACGAAAGCGTCGCACCGGTTCCGATCGGCGAGTATGCCATGAGCACACTGGCTCGCGAGCGGGTCTTTGAGCATGCCGCCAAAGAGTGGGGCACGAAGGTTCTCATGTATCGTCTCAACTTTGCGGTTGACCTGCGCTACGGAGTCCTTAACGATATCGCCCAGCAAATTCTGGCCGAACAACCGATCGAGCTCGGGGTTCCGGCCTTTAACGTGATCTGGCAGGGCTATGCCTCGTCTGTTGCCTTGCGTTCACTCCTGCTCGCAGATTCGCCGGCCAAGGTGCTGAACGTCACCGGCTCCGAGACCGTCTCCGTGCGCTATGCCGCCAAAATGCTGGCGAAGCACCTCAGTCGCGAAGTCAGCTTTGTCGGCACGGAAGACGAACTGGGCTTCCTCTCGAATTCGGCGCAGTGCTACGAACTGTTCGGTCCCTCGCCGGTCGGCATCTCGCAGCTGATCCGCTGGCAGGCCGAGTGGCTTATGGACGGCGGTCGTAGCCTAGGCCTCCCGACGCACTTTGAGCAGTCCGGCGGTAAGTTCTGAGAGCGGAAAGTTTTGGGAGCGGCAAGTTCTAAGAGTGGTAAGTTCTATGAGATTAGCGGAACTTCCGGCTTTGACATGAGCGGAAATTTCGCGAAGGAAGATAGAGGAGGATTATATGGTTACGAAGAATAATTTGCGCCCCGGAGTCTGGGCAAAGTTTAAGGAAGGCCAGGTCATTCCGGCGATTCCGCTGTATCTGAACGATCGGCGTGAGTTCGACCCGGCCGGACAACGGCGGCTGATTCGCTATTATGAAGTTGCGGGTGCCGGCGGTATCGCCTGCGGCGTGCACACGACGCAGTTCGCGATCCGCAAGCCGGAGATCGGGCTGTTCGAGCCGGTGCTGCGCGAGGTGTTGGAGGAGATCAAATTCTGTGAGGAGAAGCGCGGCGAGCCGATCATACGCATCGCCGGCGGCTTCGGACCGACGGAGCAGGTGATCAGGGAAGCCGAGCTGGTGCGAGAGATGGGCTACGACATGATGTTGCTGAGCCCGGGCGGCTTGCCGGCCGATGCCGATGAAGATGCGCACGTTGCCCGGATCCGGGCGGTTTCGGAGATCATTCCGACGATTGCTTTCTACATGCAGACGGCGGTCGGCGGCCGGGTCTTTACCTATGACTATTGGCACAAAGTCTTCGCTCTGCCCGGCGTTATCGGCGTGAAGATGGCACCGTTCAACCGCTATATGACCTTCGATGTCATGCGGGCGGTGGCGAACAGCGGACGCAGCGAGGATGTTGCGCTCTATACCGGAAACGACGACAATATCGTGGCGGATCTGCTGACTCCCTACGTCTTTGAAACGGAGCAGGGAACGGTTCGCCTGACCATCGCCGGCGGTCTGCTGGGACATTGGACCTACTGGGTCAAGCCCGTGGTCGAGATGCATAACCGTATCAAGGAAATCAAAAAGTCCGGCAGCAAATGCATTCCGGCGGATCTATTGACTTTGGGCACGCAAATCACGGACGCGAACGGGGTCGTTTTTGACTATCAGCATAATTTTGCCGGGGTGATCGCGGGTGTGCATGAGGTTCTGCGCCGCCAGGGCCTCTTTGCGAACATTCTGACGCTGGATCCGGAGGAAGTTCTGTCACCGGGACAGGCCGAGGAGATCACCCGCGTATGCGCGGAGTATCCTCACCTCACCGACGACGAGTTCGTCGCCGAGTTCCTGCGCAAGGACGCGGCGGGGAAGTAGAAACGTCGTCTCGGCTCCAAGCTTGGCTCCAAGGCAAACTGCCGATAGGGTAATAAATAAACGGGCGCGCCTTGCGGGGCGCGCTCTTTCTGGCTGTTGGTACAGCCTACCTGTCGTTACAGACGCTATTTAATCCGACTGGTTCTGTTGGACGAAAACCTTGATAAGGATGGTTAAAACAAAGAGCAGTTGACAGCGGGATTTTGTGTCGACGTCCAGGGTTGTCGTTGCGTTATTAACCAGCAGAAAATGATAGTCCCCCAGTTGTGCCAGTCGCGAGGTCGCATTGGCGGTAAAAGTGACAATTTTGGCGCCGCGGGATTGAGCCACTTGGGCGACGCGGATGACCTGTTCCGTCTCGCCGCTCAGTGAGGCCAGAAAAACCAGATCGCTCTCCCCCATACGGTCAGCCTGTATAAAAGCAATGTGATTATCATGGTACAGTGCCACGTGTTTGGACAAGGATTGGAGATGGCGCACGGAATATTCAAACACGACCTCCGTCAAACCGCGGGCGAAGAAATGAATTTGATTGGCTTGGTGCATGAGAGCGGCCACGGCGGAAATATCCGCATGCTCAATGAGTTGTGCCGTGTTATAAATGTCTTGTAATTCTTCTTCGACTAAAGACTCGATCGTATGTCCGGCATAGACGGGTTGCGGCTTTTTCTTCAATAATTCCTTGAGAAAATATTTCAGGTGGCTGTAACCCTCCAGACCGAGCTTTTTGCACATGCGGATGATCGTCGTCGTGGAGACAAATGTTGCGTCGGCAAGTTCCTGAATGGACATATCAAGGACAGCTTCCCGGTGATTATTGAGGTAGCGCAGAACCTCCAACTCGAGGCTCGTCAAAGACTTCAAGTTCTTGGCCGGTATATGTTGCAGCATATTTACCCTCCCGGAAAAATAATAGCACATCGGGAAAAATAAAAAGTAAAATGTTCCGTGCATTGTAATAAAATACAGGTTCGGGTAACGCAATACGAAACGGTAAATTTGTGTTGAGACGCGCCGTTTCATCCGTTAAGCTAAGTTCAGGATGAGGGAAAGGCGGCTTGCAGGGAAGTGTCAGATCCAACCGAAAAGACGGGCGGAATAGCCGTTATCGTCGGCGGCGGTTCGACCTGGACCCCGGGCATACTGAAGAGTTTATGTGAGCACCGGGAAGAGTTTCCGTTATCCGAGTTGCGCATGTTCGATATCGATGCCGAGCGCCAAAAGATCGTGGGAGAATTTGCGCGCATCCTGTTTGCGGAAGAATATCCCGACCTGAAATTTTCTTATTCCACGGATAAAGCCCGCGCCTATGACAATTGTGATTTTGTTTTTTGCCAGATTCGCACCGGCGGCTTTGCCATGCGTCAGACCGATGAGCAGATACCGTTGGCGCACGGTGTTGTCGGGCAGGAGACCTGCGGTCCCGGCGGTTTTGCCTACGGTCTGCGCTCCATCCCCGATATGATAGAGGTTGTCAGGGATGCCCGTCGCTACGGCAACGACCCGTGGATATTAAACTATTCGAACCCGGCCGCCATAGTTGCCCTGGCCTTGCAGCGGGAATTTCCCAATGACCGCAAGATAATCAACATGTGCGATCAGCCGGTTAATTTGCTGGCTTCGTATGCCAAATTGCTCGGTCTGTCGCGACACGATCTGCGTCCGCAATATATCGGACTGAATCATTTCGGTTGGTTTACCCGTTTAACGGATGCGACCGGTCGGGATCGTCTGCCGGAGTTGCGCAGTAAAATTCTGGCGGAAGGTTTTTTGCCGGCCGATGCGGCGGAGCGTGATCCGTCATGGCTGGTCACTTATGGCACGGTAGAGCAAATTCTCCGTGACTTCCCGGATTATCTGCCCAACACCTATCTGCAGTATTACCTATACCCGGAACAGATTGTCGAACGTTCGGATCCGTTGCATACGCGGACCGAGGAAGTGCAGAACGGTCGGGAAAAACGGGTTTTCCGGGAGTGTCTGCGCGTCGCCGCCTGCGGCACGGCACAGGGCTCTCCGCTCAACCGGAGTGAGATCCATGCCGACATGATTGTTGAGGTCGCCGCCAGTATCGTGCGAAATCTGCATCGTGAATTTATTATGATTGTGCCCAATAACGGAGTAGTTGCCAATTTTTCCCAAGACGCGATGATCGAGTGTCTGGCGGTGGTGAATGCGAACGGCGTTGAACCCTATGCTTTCGGGGAAATTGACAGCTTCATGAAAGGTCTCATGGAAAGTCAATTTGCATACGAAAAGTTGACAGTCGATGCTTATTATGAAAAGTCGTATACCAAGGCGCTACAGGCGCTGACTTTGAATCGAACGGTTGTGGATGCGGGAAAGGCCCGGGCACTGCTGAACGACCTGTGGGATGTTAACCGGGATTATTGGCCGGAGCTGAGATGAATTACCTGATTGTCAATGCGGATGATTTTGGCCTGACGGCGGGGGTTACGTACGGGATCTGGGAAGGTCTGACGGAAGGTTGGATCACGTCGACGACCATGATGGTCAATCAGCCGGCGTCGTCGCTGGCGGCGAATTTACTGCGGGCGTATGGATATGCGGTATCTCCGTCCTCCGGAGCCGTCGCTTCTCAGTCTGTCGAAGCTGTCGCTTCTCCGTCCTCCGGAGCCGTTGCTTCTCAGTCCTCCGAAGCTGTTACTACTCCGTCCGGCGGAGCGGTGGCTTTCGACTCTGCTGTGACTTCTCCGTCAGCCGCGAAGACAGCGGAGTTTTCGGTGGGTCTGCACATAAATTTGAGCCTGGGTCAGCCGCTGACCGATTGTCCTACGCTGACTCGGCAGGGACATTTCATCAAGCCGCAGGATCTGGAAGATCCGACGGTCTATGACCCGGAAGAAATCGCCCGCGAAATAGACGCACAGTATCGGCGCTTTGTTGCTCTGACAGGTTGCGAGCCGAGCCATTTGGACACGCATCTTTATGCGCACCAAAAGTTCGAGAATGTCCGCCGGGAAGTAATTGCGCTGGCGGAGAGATTGTCGGTGCCGGTGCGGGGATGCCGAACGACCAAATATATCGCCCCGCACTTTGAAGCCGGCTTCAAAGTGCGAAACGGGGATACGCTAACTACGTTGCGTGAACGACTGGAGCAGATTGTCCGCGACATGTGTGCCGCTGATCGGGATGTAGAATTGATGGTTCACCCGGCTTTCTTAGATAATGATTTGCTCGAAATATCCTCATACCGCGGGGAACGAGTCATGGAGGCGACGGTGATTAGGGAGTATCTCATGTCCGATTCGTTGCCCGATGATATTCAACTGATTGACTACACCGGCTGGAGCCGGAAAAACATCCGCAGCCTGTCATCCGCAGAGGGCGCGGGCGTGCCGGCTGTTGTTTTTAAAGGAGGTTTCCATGGCTGACATCATATTGCAGGACCTGGTTAAGATATACGGAAACATTCAAAGCCGCCGCAGACGCAAACACAGATCAGCCGCGGACGGTAAGCGTGCTATTGACGGGATAAATCTCACTATTCCCCACGGGAGTTTCACGGTTCTGGTCGGCCCGTCGGGCTGCGGCAAGACCACTCTTTTGCGGATGATCGCCGGTCTGGAAGGCATCACCGAGGGAAAGATCATGATGGGCGATATCGATATTACCAATCTGGAGCCCGGCGACCGCGGTCTGGCGATGGTGTTTCAGAATTATGCTCTCTACCCGCATATGAGCGTCAAGCAAAATATTGAATTTGGTCTGGTCAATGCCCGCCTGCCGAAGCAGGAAATCGCCGAGCGGGTCAAAGAAGCGCTGGAGATTGTCGGCCTGCAGGACTATGCGGGGCGCCGACCCGGACAGCTTTCCGGCGGACAGCGGCAAAGAGTGGCTTTGGCCAGAGCCATTTCTAAATCTCCCGAGTGTTTCCTGATGGATGAACCTCTGTCCAACCTCGACGCGAAAATGCGCAGCGAAATGAGATCGGAACTGATAGAACTGCACGAAAAACTCCGCTCGACATTTGTTTACGTCACGCACGATCAGATCGAGGCGATGACAATGGGGAGCAATATCGTCGTTTTGGATGAAGGCAAAGTCATGCAGAGCGGCACCCCGGACGAAATCCACAACGATCCCGACTGTGTTTTCGTGGCACGCTTTATCGGCGATCCGGGGATGAACATCATACCGTTGCCGGACGGCTATCAGATCGGTTTCCGGGCGCGCGATGTTGCCATGGATGCGACGGAGAGCAGAAGCGACAGTGTCCTGATCGGGAGCAATATCGAAGCTACCGAGAATCACGGGTCGGAATTTCTGTACTTGTTGGAACGGCACGGGCAGAGATTTTTTGTCAAAGAAGTGTCCAGAAGAGCGCGTCCGGGCGGTAGCCCCTTACATTTTTGTGTCGATAGGGCGGATATCTACGTATTTGATTCAGAAGGGAGGCGCGTATACGATGCGGCAGAAAGCGAAAGAGTATTTCAAACGTTTAAGAGCCTTTGGGAAACGCCATAACGGTATCGCCTATGTGTACATGATTCCGGCAGCCTTCGGAACGCTGTTCTTTACGATACTGCCCTTTATCTTCATGATCATCGCCGCCTTTTTTAAGGTCGATCTCGTCAATATTCAAGAATCCCGCTATGTCGGGACCTGGAATTTTATGATGGTTTTCACGCGCGACAATGAATTTACCAAGGCGGTGGTAAACACGATCATCTTTGCTTTTGTTACCGTCATACTGCTCATGTTCGTCACGATACTTATGGCTTCGTGGCTCGCCAAAAACACGAAAGTGCATAATTTCGCGCAGACGCTGATTTTCACTCCCCACATTTCCTCAATGGTTTCGGTGGCGATATTGTGGGTACTGCTACTGGATCCGCGGGGCATAATCAACCAGATTCTGGCACTTTTCGGGATTCAGGGACCGGCCTGGCTTTTGGATTCGCGAACTTCTCTGATCTCGGTAGCGCTCGTGACGGTATGGAAATCCATCGGCTATTATTGTCTGATCATTATCGCCGGGCTTCAGGCCCTGCCGCCGGAGGTCTATGAAGCGGCTCGTCTGGACAAGGCCAGTCGCTGGTGCATCCTCCGCAAGATAACCCTGCCGCTTTTGACACCCACGCTTTCGTTCGTATTCATCATGAAGTTTATCAATTCGTTCAAGGCTTTTGCCGCCATCGATATTATGACCCAGGGCGGACCTCAGGGCTCGAGCATGGTTCTGGGGTATTGGATCTACAATGCCGGTCGGGTCAAATTCAATTACGGATTCTCCATGGTCGGAGCCATCGTTCTGACTGTACTGGTGGCGGTGCTGACGTATCTTGCTCAGCGTTTCTTTAATCGGAGGCAGTGAGATGAGTCTGAAGGCGATAAGAAAACCGTTGTATAAACCGTTGGAGATCCGCGATCGGGACAAGTTCCTCAGGCAGGTTCGACTGAGAAATCGTCTGTTGCGTTGCGGTAAAACGGTCAACTATTTATTGTTGATCGGCGTGGGTCTTATGTTCGTTTATCCCTTTGCCTGGATGGCCTCAATGTCACTGCGGCCGCTCAGCGAAGCACTTTCGTTCAGCCCGAATTTGCTTGTCAAATCACCGGAATGGAACAATTACGTGTACGCCTGGCAGCAGGCGCAGATATCGCATTATGTCCGCAATTCTCTCCTGTATTCCGTGCTGGTGATGACTGCGCAATATCTTGCCATCATCCCGGCGGCCTATGCTTTTACTTGGCTTGAGTTTAAAGGCAAAAAATTCCTCTGGGCGGCAAAGTTTTTGGGCATGATGCTTCCGGCGGAGGCAACGCTCATTCCCGTGTATTACTTCTACAGTAAAATGGGTCTGGTCGATAACTGGTTCGGCCTGATTTTACCCTCGCTCTTTTCCATGTTCGGCATCTTCCTCTTTGTCAGTGCTTTCAGACAAATTCCCAAGGAAGTAATCGAGGCCGCCCGAATGGATCGGGCGCCGCACCGCAGAATAATGCTCAAGGTGATTCTCCCGATGGTTAAGCCGATGTGGATAACGCACTTTATCAGTAGTTTAATAAGCAACTGGAACGAATACTTCTGGGTCTTAATGATGACCAACAGTGAAAAGATCAGGACCTTACCCGTGGCGCTACGCGGGCTCATGCAGGCGGAGGAAGGAGTTCCCGAATGGAATGTGGTCATGGCGGGAACGATGATACAACTTGCTCCGATACTAATTATGTATATCTTTGCCAGCAGAAAAATCAAGACGGCAATGGTAGGTACTAATATTTCCGCAAAAAAGCTAGGAGGCAAAAATGAAAACACGTAAATGGACAGCAATTCTACTTTTGGTCGTATCGATACTGATCGGCCTCTCGGCCTGTGCCCAACCGGGGCCGGCACAGACTGAGCCACCCACACCCACCCCGACCAAGGCTCCGACGCCTGAGCCGACCAAGGAACCGACTAAGGAACCTACTAAGGAACCTACTAAGGAACCGACCAAAGAGCCGACCAAGGAACCGACGCCCACGCCGACCGAACCGCCGCAGCCGCAGTTCGATCCGGAATTGTATCCGACGGACAAAACCTGGAACAAACTGGAGCCGGCCTATGCCGCGCCGGTGGCCATCACAATGTGGATTCCCAACTCCGCGACCTCAACGATGGGAATGGGAATTCAGACTTTGGCCGACGCCTTTAACGCCGAACAGGCGGAGAAGCACGCCGGCAAGAACATCACGGTAACGGTGGAATTCCAGGGCACGTCCGGCGCACTCAACGAGAAGTTGCAGGCCGCGATTCTGGCCGGAAACAACCCGGTGATCTCTGCCGTGGGCGTTTCCTCCGTGCCGCTCTATGCCGGTCGAGCCATCGACCTGCGCAATGTTCTGTCCTACGAGGAGCTGCAGGCTCAGAACCAGGGTCTCCTGCAGTATTCGCTGTATGACGGAAAATTCATTCTGAACCCGTATTTCCCCAGCGCGAGCAACATTCTGGTTGTGAACCGGGATATGTTCAAGGCCAAGGGAATTGAATTGCCGAAGGCGGCCGACATTCTGGCCGATCCGGAGAAGTCGGATTGGACTTGGGAAACGTTCAAAAAAGCAGCGCTCGCCTTGACGGATGCGGACAAGGAAATATACGGCTTCGCGACCGGCTCTCTCGATCCGATCGGCATGATGTATCAGCAGGGCGGACGGCTGTACAACGCTACCGTCACGGAGATCGCATTTAAGGGCGATGAGCGCTTTGCCAAAGGACTGGAGTTCTGGCGTTCCCTGGTGACGGAGGGTGCCGCGATGAATCCCAACGCCCGCGCCAAACACGCTTCGATCAACGTTTCGGAGTTTTATGAGCAGAAGATCGGCATGATCTACACAACTTCGTCCAACATCGTTAAGTTCACTGAAGCGGCTAAGGAAGGTAAGTATGAGATCGACGTCCTGCCTTTCCCGAAGCAGACGCAGTTCTTTACCAATCAGGGCGGATCCGGAATCATCATTTTGGACAACCGCTCAGCCGACGAACAGGCCGCGGCGGCGGAGTTCATGCGCTGGCTGAACAAGCCCGAAAACAACGCCAAGATGTGCGCGGTTTCCGGATATTTGCCGTTGACGAAGGCGGCGATGGAGGAAGAGGCGCTGAAGGAAGTGTATGCGGAGACCCCTCTGTTGCAGACGGCCGCCGAACTGATGGTATTCGGCGTTAAGTCGCCGCAGGGTAAGGCGAAAGCCGCCGCCGACAAAGCGGTGAACGATTACTGCAAGCAGATCTGGTCCGAACCGGAAAAGTCAATTGATGACATTGTTAAAGAAGTAGTGGATAAAGTAGAATTTGAGATAGAGGCAAATAAGTAGGAAAGAGTGAATGAGTTAACGGGAGAATTAGTGAACTAGTAGAGACAGTGCCTCTTGCCGTGATGAAAAATCCAATGGCATGGGGCACTGACTTATTGTTGGCAAAGCCGGATGTCCGGGGGAGGAGTAGCGTGTCGCGGGCCAAGTTGATTTACATCAATATCGACGGGTTCTCTTATTCCTATCTGGATTTATTGCGTCGGATGGGACGATCCGCGGAGTTGGATGAACTTATATCCGAGGCCCTGCTACTGGAGAATTTAAGTAGCGGCCTTATCTCGATAACCAATCCGATGCAAGGGGCGATACTTGCCGGAGCCTGGAGCGATCGAACCCAAAACATCTACCAACATTACGACCCGGACAGCGGTGAGGTGGTGAAACATCGGCGCACTTTGGCCGCGGAAAATGTTGGGCAATTGTTTCACCGTCACGGGGATACCGTGGTGTCGATACATCAGTTCATGCTGGCAGGCAACCCCTGCGAATACGGGGACAAAAATGCAACTTACGTGACCGTGCCGCGTCAGCCGAGCAACGCTTTTGACCGCTTGCAATTACTGGAGGATCTGCTCCGTCGGAACACTGTTCTTTCCGGAGAAACGTCCATTACCTATCCGGAACTCCCGGATTTTATCGCCGTGTACATCGATGATATTGATTCCCTGGGGCACAATAACGACTACGAAAACTACCCGCGTCGTCGCCTTTTTGCGGAACGCCAGCTCGACATCGCCGAGCGCTTGCAACTGATTCTGCGCCGAATACTGGAACTGTATCGTCTGAGCAGAAGCGGGAAAGACGGCGCGCGAATAATCTGGCTGATTACCACCGACCACGGCATGACGCCGTTCTACGGGAAGTCATCATTGCCGCTGTTGATCAAAGAACTGGACGCCGCGGGTCTGACTTGTCGCCTGCCGGAGGAGCGTTGCGCGGGAACCTTACTGGTTGCTTTGCCCTATACCATAGAGTTGGCACTCTACCCGACCCGGGCTTTGACCGCCGAAGAGAGCAGGCGCATCATGGCGATTTGTGCCGCCCAGCCTTACGTGCGGAAAGTATTTACGCGCCAAGAAATGCTGACGGAATACCATATGGATCCGCGCGGTCCGGAGTTTTTGCTCTGTCCGACCTACGGCGAACACTTCTACAAACGCGATGCAGAGCCGGGCTTCTTCGCCGCCTCACATGACTCCTGCGACGCAACGAGTCAACATATTTTCGGATTATTGCTCGGAGATCAGGTGCGAAAAGGTACATTTCAGGCGCCGGTCAGCGCCATAGATCTGATGCCGACCATACTCAAACACGCCTTCGACTACACTCTGTCCGACAGCGTCGGAAAAGTGTTCGAGGGATTTTTTTGTTGACAAAGCCGGCGGTTAATCTGCAAAGCCGGTAAATCGTATAGGCCGGACACTCAGCCGTCTGCACTGCCGGGGGTTCTTTCCTCTGCGTTGCCGGGGGCTTTAATCGGTAAATTCTCTTATGCCAAAACTCATCAGCCAAGCGTCACTGGGATCTTCAACAAGGTCAAACAATCTCACGGTATATCTTTCTCCACCCTCTACGCAGAATAATGTAATTTGGTATGGAACATCAGAGGAAGTTTTTATTTCCTTGTCATTCATACGCAACCGATATGCTTTATCAACAATAAATTCTCGACCATCGGCAGATAGCGGATAGCGGATTCTCATAAAATCGCCCGCATCGGTGGAATAATATGTGGCTACCTTATTCTCATCCAGAGGCTCTGTCTTGGTAACAGCAATATTTTCTCGCTCAAAAAAACTCAGATACTCTTCCCTGAACATATAGTTATAGTCGTTTTCGGTGTAAAAATGAAACCAACCGGAAACATTATCGTTGAATGTTAAGAAAAAGGCATATCCTTTTCTTCCTCCACCCCATGACACATGATTAACAGAACCTGTCATAGGAATTATGGGAACGTATAGATTATCGAAATCACATAATATTACAGCGTCGGTATCATCTTTCGGGAACGCAGTCGCTATAACCCTTTTTTGCGTTTCTGTCAGCGTTCCTTGGATCACTGCATCTTTGAATGCTTGCATTGAGGGAAACTGAATTGTGGCAAAATCTTGCTTGCCCTCTTGATACTTAGTAATATCGTCAAAGTCGATGAGATATTCTCCTCTCCGACGAACGAGCGAATAGTCCATTTCTTTGGGGGCGCTATCCTTGTCTTCCGTGAAGTTCGATATACTGGGCATGTCGCTTGTTCCCGCCGGAACTGAAGTGTTCTCATAACCAAGGGTGCCTTTACCTTCGGGAGCGGGAGGAAGGGTTGAGAGGGGGCCGTCGTATTTGGTTTCATACGTCGATTCTAAGCAGCCCGAATACTCCGTGTTTTCCGGAGGCTCTTTTCTTTTAGGATCAGTCTGGCCGGCCGGATGCTGACCCGTTACGTGTCCGAACAGAGTTTCGTTCAAGTCCAAGTTCGAAACAGCATCGTTTTGCGGCGTATTACCGGGAGCGCTCGGGCGGATGGGCCAGATGGTACGGATCGTGACCAGTAGCAGAGCCGCGGCTATGACCCCGCTAAGGACGGTGCCCCAGACGCGGCGCGAAGCTCGGAGCGGAGGACGCCTCATTTCCTGCTTGGCGGCGAGAATATTATTCAGCATCCGTTTCTTGGCTTCCGGATCGGGCTCGATATTATCCCAGGCTTTTTTAATTCTTTCGTCTTTCATGGCGGTCTAAATATCCAAATCTTCAATTTGTCCGCGTAGCAGTCGGCGCGCTTCGTGCAAATAGTTGCGGATCGTGGAGGCGGGGCGGCGGAGCAGGGCGGCGATTTCGCGGGTATTGTAACCTTCGTAGTAGTAGAGGTAGATCGCGATGCG
>JAAZJE010000013.1 GCA_012800515.1 Clostridiaceae bacterium | reverse complement strand
GCACTTTGCGTAGATCCTGAAATGACAGTGATTGTTAGTGGTAAAAATCCGCTTCGAAAGGCGATTGTTGATATTATGCAGCATGATGGATATTTTAAAAAAGTGCAAGAGTATATCCCAAATTCAAGATTTCCATTGTCAGCAATCGGTGCATACCTGGTTGCTGATAGAATGAAATGATAAGAGAATTTAGCAGAAAGGAAACAGCAAGATGAAGTCGTAATTACAGATCCAAAAAAGGCATCTTGTTCTCAGATAAAACAGGATGCCTTTTTTCATTGCTCCTATTGCTTTTTTAACTCACGACACATTGCTATAAATCATAGGAGGAAGGGTTGCCTCATGCGAGAGAGCTGAATCCAACCGGACATATGCCGAAGCCTGGAAAACGCCGTCTTTCCATTCGAACTGTGCGTTGCCGCCGTGTCTTTTCGCCACGGCCAGTACAGATTTCAGGCCGATGCCTTCTCCTTCACGCTTGGAGGAAAGGAAGGCGTCATTCCTTTTACGAGGAGGTTCATTGAAGCTATTGTCAACAACAATAGTAAGAATACCGTGCAGCAAATGGCTGCTCACACGAACAAAACGATGGTCTTCGGTCATGCGGGCACAGGCTTCGGCCGCATTTTCCATGAGATTGCCGACAATGACACACAGATCACACTCTAATTCGGAGGGCAGTTCCGCCGGGACAACCAGATTCATAGAAACTTCCGCTCCCATCCGCTCGGCCATATCGGCGTAGTGAGAGGCAACGGCGTTTACCGCATAGTTATCGCACAGAGCCGGCCCTCTGCCGGAGGGAAGATTCTCATTTACGGCTTTCAAATAGTGCCCTAACTTCTCCCGGTCATTTTGCTCATAAAGCTCCCGCAGAACCGTGAGATGGTGGCGCAGATCGTGCCGTTGGGATTTGACCGCTACATCGCTCTCGGCTATTTTTTGAAACTGTATACGCTGGAGGGCAAGTTGCTGGTTCACCGCCTTCATCTGAAACGCCAGCTGCTCCTTCTCTGTGGCGGTACGCAGGGAATCTTGCATGTAATAACCGCTTACGACCGTCAGCAAAAACAGGAATCCGAGCAAACCGATCTCGAAGAACAGCGCGGTAACCGGAACGAAATGTAATTCGTAATTAAGCATTTCCACTAATGAAAGGACAATCAAAAACAGAATACTGCTGAAGAGGAGTTTTACGACCGGGCGCTTAATGTCCCGCCACTTCCGTAGGATTGAGATCGTCAATATCAGAAAGCTTAAGGGGGTAATGAGGAGAAACCAGTAAAGGGTTTTGGTAAAATCCGCTAGTGACGAAAGTTGCAACCAGATAGCGACGGAGATGGAAATGCCGTGCATCCACAACATCAACCGTGCAGGGAGCCTGTTCTTCGGCTGAGTTACCAAAAGGCTAAAGCGCAACAGCGGAATGGCGAGAAAAAAGAGGCCGAGATAGGACATGACATACAACAGCGACGGATAGGGTAAAAGAAGAACCGTCAGGTCGCATTCTCCGAAACCCCATGAACCCGTCGCAAGATAAAATATTCCCAGCCATAAAAAGGAAGCTGCGGAGGGAATTTCCCGTATAAAGCGAAGCGAAACCACGATAAAGACAAACCCCAAGGCGATCAGGAGCAGAGAAAAAATAAAGATAAAGCCGTCCTGCGTGAACTGCATTTGCAGAAGCGCAACGGATTTTCCCACGTGGATGGCAGGAAGAACAAGTGTCCTTCTTTGCGTGGGCGATCGTAAATGGATACGCAAAGAAATCTCCCCACCTTCAAGGGGAAGCGGAACCGACAGGAGAGCGGTGGGAGGGTCGTTGAGAAAGGGAATATAACTACCCACCTGTCCGTATTCCCATGCCAACTCTCCGTTTATAAAGACTTCCATGGGCAAAAAGACCGATTTAATAAGTAGCGCTTCTCCCGGGCCGACAGCAAATTTCGTAGTCAGAGTGAAGGAGGTTTTCGGCGCAATCCGCCTTAGGGTTTTCGGTAATTCCATTACGCCCGATACACCCGTGTCCGTTTCGAATCGCACATGAGTGATTGTCCGTACAGCACCGCTTTTTGAGTCACCTAATCGGTATTTCGCTGCCGAAATACCGATAAATAATGACATCACAAACATGAGAAATACGAAGGACATTAGAAAAAACTTACTGTATTTTTTCATAATCCCTCTCCCCTTACAGTCGTAAACAACCAACTATCATAAATTTTTGTAGCTTGACCTATAGATGGATGACGGATGTATATCACATCTCCTAAGCTTACTGATTGGCTGGTACGCAAAACACCGGAAAAAGTGTTAACAAAAATAACGTGTTCTATCTGCTCAAAGCGCAGAATGCTCTCCATTGGTACGCTCATAGTAGCGCCCCTCTTTCCATCGATTGATCCCTAAATCGATTGTTCCTGATTCTACCGCAAAAAAAATACTTGTCAAGCATATTTTTATAGAAATGTCAAGCACGCAATTATCAGATTCAATTATCCCCATTTACTAGTGAAATATTCATTGGTTATTGACAGCAGATTCAATTAACCTGTCAAACACATTAGGTTAACTATGCCTATTTACGAAATTCAATTCCTTGTTAGTCGCGCGCTACGCAATAATAGCCTGGCCGGCGGTTCATTCTCCTTCTGGCTGTCGAATTTAATCTTCAACACCATGTCATCGGCAACCGGCTGGCAGTCTAAAATCGTTCCCGCTCCGCGGGCCGGATGGCGCACGCGGTCGCCTTTTTTAACCTGATCGGCCTTCAAAAATTCATCCGAGTCTGTCGGGCGGGCGAAAACACCTGCGGAGCGCGTCGCGCCGCAACCCGTAGCTTCGCGAACATATGGCGAACCCTCCACAGTGGTGGGCTGAATCGAAACCGCCTCGCGCCGACGACGGAAACTCCCTGCCGGGGTAGCGGCATCACGGCGCCTGCCGCGCCCGGACAGGTACGACGCGGACGGCGCAATCTCATCTATGCACTCCGTGGGTAGTTCATCCAAAAAACGCGAGGCCACCCGCCCTTCCGTCTTGCCGTAGAGCATGCGGCTGTCCGTATGCGTTATATAGAGCCGCCGCTCGGCGCGCGTCATCGCAACGTAGGCCAGTCGGCGCTCTTCCTCCAACTCTTCGGGATTGCCGATGGACTTCCACGAAGGGAAAATTCCATCCTCGGCACCAACCAGGAAAACCGTGTCAAACTCCAGCCCCTTGGCGCTGTGTATCGTCATCAGCTTGACCTTGGGTGAATCCTCGGAATCCTTGTCGCTGTCACTGTACAGCGCCGCCCGCTCCAGCCAGGCACCCAACAGACGGCTGTTGTCGGCGAAGGTCTCGGTCACAGTCTGTCCGGCGAGCATCGCGATGATTTCTCTGGGATCCGACATGCTCGCAAGATGATTGGCCGCGGAAATCGCATTTTCCGCGGAGAGCGCGCCGCCCTCGGTCATGGCAGCTTCGGCATACTGTTGCGTATATTCGGCCAGCACCTGCTCGACGAGATCCGGCGGCAACGGCGAATCGAGGAACTCGCTCACGTCGGATAACAATTCGCGCATATTCTCCAGGCGTTCCTGTCCGCGTAAAGCGTCGCGTTCCATTTCTTTCAAAATAGCTTCGTTCAACCCGCTACGCTCCTGAACGGTGGCGACAAAATCCGCCAACGACGTAGCCGCGTGTAATTCTTCGCGCAGTCCGTCGATGAGAGCCGCGAAACCCCGCAGACGACCGGTCATATTGCGCAGTTCCGGCCAGGTATCGGCGCGACGGCAGACCTCCAAGGCGGAGATACCGTTCACCGCCGCCAGCTCCTGCACCCGCTGCACTGTCTGATCCCCGATTCCGCGGCGCGGCATGCCCACCGCGCGGACAAAGGACATTTCATCGTTGTCATTATGAATCAGGCGGAGCCAGGCCACGACGTCGCGAATTTCGCGCCGGTCGTAGAAGCGCAGACCGCCGTAGATACTGAAGGGAATATTGGCCGCCAGGAGCGCCGTCTCCAGCGAGCGCGACAGCGCGTTAATTCGATAAAGGATGGCAAAGTCGGAAAACTGCTTGGTATGATCGGTCAGAATCAGACGTCGGATCTCCCCCGTGATAAAACGCGCCTCGGCCTGGTGGTCATCGCCGCAGAACAGTGTGATCCGCTCCCCTTCCGGATGTTCGGTCCACAGCTTCTTCGGCTTGCGCGACTTGTTATTCGCGATCACGGCATTGGCCGCCGCCAAAATATTCCCCGTCGAACGATAATTCTGCTCCAGGCGAATCACTTTCGCGTCGGGAAACTGCTTCTCAAAATTCAAAATATTATTGACATTCGCCCCGCGAAAGCCGTAGATCGACTGATCGTCATCGCCGACCACGCACAAATTGCGGTGCTCGCCGGCCAGGAGACTGATCAGCCTGTACTGCGCTTCATTCGTATCCTGATACTCATCGACGTGGATATAGCGAAAACGCCGACGGAAAGCCGCCAATACGTCCGGATGTTGCCGGAACATCTGCACCGGTAGCATCAGCAGATCGTCAAAGTCGACAGCATTATTTTGGCGAAGCCGGCGTTCATACTCCAGATACACTTTCGAATATAGATCCGCTTGCGGCAGGCGGGATTTTTCGGCCTGTCTAGCTACCGTATCGGCATCCAACAGGCGATTCTTCGCCCGACTGATAAAATCCGTCACCTGTCGCGGCGATTCCACCGCATTCAGGCGATTCCATTCCTTGAGAATATTGCGCACCGTACTCTGCGCGTCGTCCGCGTCCAGGATCGTAAAGCCCGGGCGTATACCCGCTTCTTGCGGATGCAGGCGCAGAACCCGCGCCATCATCGAGTGGAAGGTGCCGACCCACATACCGGCCGCCCGATCGCCGATCAACTTCTCAATGCGCTCCCGCATTTCGCGCGCCGCCTTGTTCGTAAAGGTAATCGCCAAAATATGCCAAGGCCGCACGCCGTGGGCGACAACTAGACGCGCAATCCGATGCGTGATGACCCGTGTTTTACCGGAACCGGCGCCGGCCAGAACGAGTAGCGGTCCCTCCGTATGCAACACAGCCTCACGCTGTTCGGGATTCAGCCCGGCCAACAGAGCCTCGGCCGCCTCGGAATCAGCGGAAGGCATAAGAGCGCCGAACTGCTCCTCAAACAGATCCGCCGCCAAAATCGGAGGCCGGGAATCATCACCGGCCTCCGGTAAAACATGGTTTATTTGCCTGTTTTTATTCACGCATCAATACTCCGGCTCCAACAGACCATAATTACCGTCACGGCGCTTGTAGACGACCGAAACCAAATTCGTATCCGAATTCAGGAATATGTGGAAACTGTGATTCAGCATCTCCATCTGCAGTGTCGCCTCATCCGGCGTCATCGGTGTCAGTGTGAACGTCTTGCGCTTAACAATAGAGCTTTCATCCTCCTTCGGCGTCTCGTCCGGAATTTCCGTATCCTGCGTCTCCTGCTGCTCCCGCAGATACTCCTTGAGATAGGGAAAGGAATGCTTGTGGCGCTCGATACGCGTCTTATAACGGCGGATCTGGCGCTCTACGATGTCCAAGGCCTCGTCAAAAGCTGTCATCGGATCGGCAGCTAATGTCTCGGCGCGATGCAACGTGCCGTTTACCCGTAGCGTCAGTTCAACACAGATGCTACTGCCCTCGGGCACGACCTTGACCTGGAAGTCCGCCTTGTCGCCGAAGTAGCGCTCGAACTTGGCCAACTTCTTCTCCACGCGCTCGCGAAAGCGATTCGTTACCCTGGTGCCTTTGCCAACTACATTTATATTCATATTGTCACTTCCTTCCAAGAGGACGCAGTGTCCTCGTATTATTAGAGGACGCGGTGTCCTCGCATTATCGCGACGGATTATTTCTCCAAAGACCGGAGATAATCGTAACTCATCGCCAGCGATTCCATCGGGTCACGCCGGCAAATATCCTGCTCAACAGCCGCTACCTTAATCCCGTACTCCTTGCACAGATTCGCCAACAGCCGATAGTCCATATTCCCCTGCCCGACTTCGGCAAAGATCTGCCGGTTATCGTCATCGATCAGCAAATCCTTGAAATGCACCAGAGCGATCCGCTCATGATGCTCATGAATGAACTGCTCCACCAGAACTCCGGCGACCTGTAGCCAGTACAGATCCGCAATCAGGGCCATATTCTCCGCCGGCACCCGTTCCAGTATATACTCCATCCCGCTCTGTCCGTTCGGCAAACGCCGGAACTCGAAATGATGGTTATGATAGGCAAAACCCAGCCCGGCCGCCCGCAAAGTCTCGCCCACTTTATTCAGCGTCTCACAGACGGAGTCATAATCAGCCGCGGTATAACTCACACCCGGTCGTCCAAGCCACTGCCACGCCCCGCCGATCCCGACAATCGGACAATTCCACAACTTATGCTGTTCGATAACCGCGTCCGGATTCTCCAGCAGCAAGTTCGGATTAACATGAGTCACTACAACCCGTAATCCCAACTTCTCCGTATATTCGGCAAAAAGTCGCGGATCAATTTCGCCCATTCCGGAAACTTGAATAGCCGTATAGCCGATCTCCTTCAGCTTCACCAAGGCTTGCCAAATTTCGTCGGGAGTTCTGATCTGCTCACGAATCGTATACATCTGCGCGGCAATCAATAGCTCGCCCCGCGGTATATCGGGGTAATAATTCATATGAAGCCGTCCCTCCAGCTGTGTGCGCTAATCCCCGGCCTCGCGTGCCAGAGCCGAATCGAGCTGACGCCGCGCCTGTCCCAGTTCACGCCAAGAGCGGCGACCGATCCGGAAAATCCGCGGAATATTGATTGAGTTCTTCCCGCGCCGACGCGGTGCAAAAGTGATCGGAAGCCAGGCAATCCGGAACTTACGCCGCACCGCCGTGGCCGAGAGTAGTACGTTAGAAAGGAAGAATTCCTCCGGTATCGTCTCCAGACATTTCGCCAGCGCCTCGGCCCGCATCAGGCGGAAGGGGCAATTGGCATCCGGCACCGAAGCTCTGAGCCTCAGCCGCACCACCAGACGTAATACATTGGTAACCAGCACTCGCGACCAACCATCCTGCCGTCCCTTGCGATTGCCGATCACGAAATCATTATTCTCCCGCGCCTCCCAAAAAGACCGGAATTCCTCCGGATCCGTCTGATCGTCCGAATCGGTCTGAAAAACCCAGTCCGCGCCCTCGTGTAGCGCCAGGCGATAGGCACGCAGACAGGCGGTGCCGTGACCGGCGTTCTCCCTACGCTCGTAGCGCAATTGCGGATACAGCTCAGTCAATTCGCCCATGACCTCGGACGTATTGTCGCGGCTACCGTCGTCGAGAATCACGAGACGGCTGTCGAGTCCGGCCAAACGCAGACAATCATACCAGCGACCGATAACGTGCGGCAGATTCTCCGCCTCGTTATAAGCCGGCATAACGATGTAAAGAGTTTCGGTGGAAGGAACTGAATTGGAATTTACATTACTCATCAGAAATTACCTCTTGATTAGTTTTGCGCTGATGTCTCCATTATACACAAAATCGCGCCGGAATTTCAGTCCGGCGCGATTCGGATAAATTATATTTGCGGAACGGTAGTCGAAACTATTACTCCGCGTCCTTCTTGGCCATGTAACGGAGAATGTCAACGGTACGGTTCGAATAGCCCCACTCGTTGTCATACCAGGAAACGACCTTGAAGAAGCGCTTCTCTCCGGGCAGATTATTCTGGAGCGTGGCCAGAGAATCGTAAATCGAAGAATGCGAGTCGTGAATGATGTCCGTGGAGACGATCGGATCGGTGCAGTAGTCCAGGATACCCTGCAGATAGGTCTCACTGGCCTTCTTCATCAGGCCGTCAATCTCTTCGATCGAAGTATCTCTCTCGGTACGGAAGGTCAGGTCGACAACCGAGCCGGTCGGAACCGGAATCCGGAACGACATGCCGGTCAGCTTACCCTTCGTCGTGGGCAGAACTTCTCCGACCGCCTTGGCCGCGCCGGTGGTCGAGGGGATGATATTAATCGCCGCCGCCCGTCCGCCGCGCCAGTCCTTTAGCGAAGGTCCGTCAACCGTGCGCTGGGTCGCCGTATAAGCATGTATGGTGGTCATCAGACCGGTCTCAACACCGACGCCCTCTTTGAGGAGAACGTACACCAGCGGAGCGAGGCAGTTGGTGGTACAAGAAGCATTGGACACTACGTCATGCTCCGCGGAATTATATTCATTCTCATTGACGCCGTACACCAGCGTTTTAACGCCGCCTTTACCGGGGGCGGAAATAATTACTTTCTTGGCGCCGGCATCGAGATGCTTCTTCGCGTCTTCAAGCTTCGTAAACAAACCGGTGGCCTCAATCACATAATCCACACCCAGCTCACCCCAGGGCAAATCGGCCGGGCTGCGCTGCGCCATAATGCACTGAATGCGCTGTCCCTGAACCACGAGAACATCATTTGTATCCTTATCCGGGGCACTCTTGGCTGTCTCCAGCTGATGACGGAACTTTCCCTGCGTGGAGTCATACTTCATCTGGTAAGCAAAATAATCCGCATCCGTCGTTATGTCCGCTACGGCAACAACCTCAATCTCCTTGCCCAACAAGCCCTGATCACAAATCGCGCTTAGCACCAGCCGCCCGATTCTTCCGAAACCGTTAATTCCTACTCTAATAGCCATCTAATTACTCTTCCTTCTTTCTATTATTCAAACAGGGTAATCCGGGCGTTCCCTCAATTACCATCGGGTAGTATAACGCATTTTGCTACTTATCTCAAGTACAGGGTATTTGAGTTTTCGTAAAATTTTCCGTGATTCTCGTTATAGATTTCGTCAGTCTGCAATATTGTGTCAGTTTTCCCCAAACAAGTATCTAATGCGATAGTAAATAATGCGAAAAGCCTTTCCATAAG
>JAAZJE010000131.1 GCA_012800515.1 Clostridiaceae bacterium | reverse complement strand
TCTTTGCCCCTCTATATTGTCTTTTTTGTCTTCTGGTTTATGGATGTTTATGTTCATATAAGAGCGGTCACCGGGGCTTTCAGCCCTTATCCGCGTTGGTGTTGGGTGTTTTCCATGCCGGTGGGTAGCTTGCTTTTCAGTCTTGTCGGCCTTTGCGGCAACTACGCAATAGTAAATGCCATAGTCCTTGGCGCTTGGACTTTGGGGAATATATGGATGTTGGGCGGATCTTTGTTTATGCTGAGTAAGGTAAAGGAAGTTCTATGATTGAATGTAAAAAATGGCGAAAAATGTAGCATTTTGTAAGCTGTCGACCCCGGCCTATTGTCGCAGACCGGCGGCTCCGCGCGACTGCTCCTCGATCATTTCACGATAGATGCCGTCGGCGGCGACGAGTTCGTCGTGATCGCCTTGCTCGACGATGCGTCCGTCCTTGAGAACGAATATCTGTTGTGCGTGGCGGATGGTCGAGAGGCGGTGGGCGATGAGCAGCGTCGTGCGGCCGCGCTCCAGGCGGCTGATCCCGTGCTGAATCAGCTTTTCGGTTTCGGAGTCGACACTCGAGGTTGCCTCATCGAGGACGAGGATTTTCGGATCCTGAGCCAGGGCGCGGGCGAAGGAGATCAACTGACGCTCCCCGGCGGAAAATGCGGCACCCTTTTCCGTGACCGGGCTCATGATCCCGGCTTCGAGACGGTCGAGCAGATGGCCGCCGCCGACTTCGCGCAAAGCATGTTCCGCCATCTCGGGCGTGATTTCCGGGCGGTCGAGGGCGATATTGCCGTAGAGCGTGCCGGTGAACAGATAGGGATCCTGCAGGACAATAGCCATTTGGCGGCGCAGACTCTGAATCGACAAATCCTCGAAAGGAATTCCGTCAATGCAAATATGCCCCTCCTGCGGTCGATAGAAACCGAAGAGCAGGTTCATAATCGTCGACTTGCCCGACCCCGTCGGACCGACAAAGGCCGCCGTCTCCCCGGCCGGAATCGCAAAACTCACCTCGCGCAGAACCGGCTCCTCATTGTAGGCAAAGCTGATCTTCTCAAAGCTGACCTCGCCGCGAATCGGTTCCAGACCCCGGTCGGATTCCTCGACCGGCTGCTCACGCAGGAGCTCGAATATATGGTCGGCGGCGCTCTTGGCCCGCTCCATATCACCGACCCGGGTGGTGGCGTTATTGGCTTGGGCGCCCAGCTTAATCATATAGTCGACAAAAATGTACAAACTCCCCAGCGGCACAAACCAACGCGCGGTCAAATGCCCGAAGCCGAAATAGGCCAATGCGGCGGCCAAAACAATGTACTGAAGAACCATGGTGATATTGCCGGCGCTGAAGGCCCAGAGCTGATTCAGCTTTATACCGATGCGGTGAAGACGTTTATTGACGGTTTCGAACTCGTCCATCACGCGCTCCTCACGTCCCAGCGACTTAACGACCTCAATCCCCTGAATGCTCTCATTGATCTGCGAATTCAGTTCGGATTCCGATGCCCGGAATTCGCGGCTGTAGAGCGCCGACTTGCGCCGGAAATGCCACATGGTCAGGGCGACGAAGGGAATCGGAACCAGAGCGATCAGGAAGAGATTTATGTCCAGGACCAGCAGATTGAGATAAATCCCCGCGGCGTAGACGAAAGCGGTCAGCAGACGAATCATGATCGCCGAGAAGAGACCCCGCACAGCCTTGGTGTTATTGGTCACACGCGAAACGACCTTGCCGGCCGGCAGACGATCGAAATAGGCGATCGGCAGGCGTTGCAGATGGGCAAAGACATCCGACTGCATGAGACGGGCGATATGGTTGGCGGTCCGGTTCAGGAACAGGTTGCCGAAATAGCGGCAGGCCACCGTGGCGAGCGTGAGCAGAAGATACAGAGCCAGCAGACCGGCGTAGAAGCCCGGGTTGCGCGTACCGACGCCTTCGATCAATTGCTGATTCAGGATCAGACCGACGATATAGGGCGCGGCCAGGTCGGTACCGACGGTCAGTGCTTCAAGTATCAGCCCTGGAATCAGGCTACTCTTGGCTCGCCGGGTATAGCGCCATAAGTGACGATTACGGAAGCGGTTCTTGGCCTTCAGTTCAGCCTTACTCAGTTGGGGGCGCTCAATGACTTCTTCTTCAAACATTGTCGCCATCGCCGCCTCCTTTCCGCCGCCGCATCTCCATCTGCTGGAGTTTATACTGTTCGGCGTACCAGCCGCCCTCCGCCAACAGACTCTCATGCGTGCCGCGCGCCACGATGCGACCCTTGTCCAAAACCAGAATCAAATCGGCGTGATAGATCGACGAAAGGCGGTGCGTGGCGATAATCGTGGTTTTTCCGGCCCGCTCCCGGCGCAATTCCCGCAGAATATGCTCCTCGGTCAGCGCGTCCACCGCCGAGAGACAGTCGTCGAGAATCAGTAGCGACGCGTCTTTCTTCATCAGGGCGCGGGCAATGCAGATCCGCTGTTTTTGCCCGCCGGAAAGAGCGATACCTTTTTCACCGGCCAGACTTTCGATTCCCTCCGGCAATTGCGGCAAATCCTTGCGAAAATCGGCGATATCCAGCACCTGCTCCAAGCGTTCCGCGGCATTGCCGTCCGCCAGCATCGCATCGGTCGCTCCCAGCATGATATTTTCCCGCACCGTGCGCGAAAACAGGAAGCTGATCTGCGGCACGAAAGCAATCTGTTGCCGTAGATCCGCAATGCGGATCCGCTCCAAAGGCAGTCCGCCGTAGAACACGCTGTTCTCGGGCAGGGGATAGAGGTGGAGAATCTGCTTCAGCAAAGTGCTCTTGCCGGCGCCCACCGGCCCGACAACACCCAGCGTCTGTCCCGCCTTGAGTGCAAAGCTGATGTCGAACAGTCCGGCTACCCGTCGACCGTTGTCCTCCGCGCCGTCGTCCTCCGCGGCGTTAGCCGGGGCGCCGCTATCCGATGCGTTGCTGCTCGTCACGCTTGGATAGTCAAAGGAAAAATCGACAAAGCGGATTGACCCCTCCGACGGTGCCGGTTGGGGATCAGCGCAATCGACGACATCCTCCGGATAGTTCAGCAACTCATTGATACGATCCATCGAGGCCTCGGCGGCCTGAGAAGAGTTGGCGAACTCGCCGATCGACATCATCGGCCAGGTCAGCATGCCGATGTAGAAGACAAAGGACAACAGGGCGCCGGTGGTCAGAGCGCCGGTCGAAATCAGGTACACTCCCATGCCCAAAGACAGGACAAAGGCAATGCCGGGAACCAGCGACGAAATGACACCGTAGAGGAGGCGGTAACGATCCAGCTCCATATTTTCCTTATAAAGATGATCGGCGGACACGGCGAATTTCGCCTTCTCGTGCTCCTCCGTATGATATGCCCGCACGACGCGAATCCCGGCCACACCCTCGAGCACGGACTGATTCATCTTGTCGAAAGCTTCCTGAGCCGAATCATACTTACGATAGAGAACCGTGGCGATTCGCTTGGAAATAATGATCAGAACCGGCAGAGTCAGGCAGGTCAGCAGGGTCAATTGCCACGATATTGTCAGCATAATCACGATAAGCGCCGCCGGCCAAATCGTCGCATCGAATAAAGCCATGACGCCGAAGCCGGCAAATTCGGCCAATCCGTCGACATCATTGGTTGCTTTCCCCATCAGGCTGCCGGTTGTGTTGCAAGCGAAAAAGGGCGGACTCTGTCCGAGTATTTTCTTGAAGATTCGGTTGCGGGCCAGCTTGGCAACTTCATCACCGGCATTGAAAATGTAATATTCCCAAGTGCCGGCAACAATGTAATTTGCCGCGACCACCGCCACGAGTCCGATGAGCCAAAGAATCAACTCGCGCCCGGTAATCGTACTTTCGACAATCCCGTCGGCGATATTTCCCACCACCCACGGCGGCAGGAGATATAGAGCATAACTCAGAAGCAGGGCAATAATCCCGATCGCATAGCCCCGGCGGTAGTGAGAGATGAACCATTTATATTTTCGATAATACCTGCCGAGCATATTATCCTTTCTTTTCCGCGCTCGGCCGAAACCCGGTTCCGCCCGCGCCGGGATACTTTACCACATCTCGGTCTCCGGAGTAAGAGGGAGGCCGTGGTGCGGGTTGCGATGTTCGCGGGAACCGCGCCAGGGATCGAAAATATTGTCCACCCACTCTTTTGTGTGCGGAGCGCGGTAGTCCGGCGTCCTTGAGCCGTCGAGAGAGGGACCTTGGCGGAACTCCGCTCTCCGAGGTAGGTGGACAAAAATTGCG
>JAAZJE010000130.1 GCA_012800515.1 Clostridiaceae bacterium | reverse complement strand
TCGAGGCGGTTCTGCCTCAGATCGAGTCGTTACGCCCCGATCTGGTCGCGACACCGGACGAACGGGCGGCGTTTGCCCTGGCTAAGCGGTTGCGCGAACGCGGCGGGGACGCGCCGGAGATTCTGACTGGCGCGGCGGGTGTCGCCGCCGTCGCGTCCGCGCCGGAAACGGATATGGTTTTGTTGGCGATCAGCGGCTTTGCGAGCATAGCCCCGGCCATGGCGGCGGCGCGTGCCGGACACGACCTGGCTCTGGCCAGTAAAGAAGCGATTATAGTAGCCGGCCCTTTGTTGCAGGCCGAAATGGAGCGTAATAATGCCCGGATTATCCCGGTCGACAGTGAACATTCGGCGATTTGGCAGTGTTTACGAACGGGACGCAAAGAGGATTTGGCGAAGATCTGGCTATGCGCGTCGGGCGGCCCCTTCCTGGGGCGGAGTTATGACGAACTGCGTACGGTAACCCCGGAAGAGGCGTTGCGCCATCCGACCTGGCGGATGGGCAAACGTATCACGATTGATTCGGCGACGATGGTCAATAAGGGTCTGGAGGTTATCGAGGCTTGTCGGCTCTTTGACGTTCAGCCGGAGCAGATAGAAGTGATTATCCATCCGCAGAGCGTGATTCACTCAATGGTGGAATGGGCGGATCACAGTGTGATCGCGCAGCTCAGCGCGCCGGATATGCGTCTGCCGATCCAAATTGCCCTGACCGATCCGGAGCGTCTGCCCGGACCGGCGGTGCCCTTCGACCCCGTTAAGCTGAATAAGCTGACATTTGTCGAGCCGGATCCGCAGGTATTTCGAGCCCTGCCTTTGGCCTATGAGGCGGCGCGGCGCGGCGGCAGTCTGCCTTTGGCGTATAATGCGGCCGATGAAGTGGCGGTGGCGGCTTTCCTGGCCGGAGAATTGTCCTTTACCGGCATAACCGAGTTGATCGAGCGCGTTATGGATCGGCATATGGCCGCGGACTTTACACACCCGGCTTCGGCCGAAGAATTATTTGAATTGGACGCTAAAGTTCGCGAAGACGCGCGGCAAATGCGGCATAATATTAGAAGATAAAGAAAAGAGAGAAGTTGTTTTGAACACGCTTATAGGAATTTTGACCGGCATAATTGTTCTTTCATTGATGATGTTCGTGCACGAACTGGGGCATTATCTCGTCGGTCGCGCACTGGGATTCAAGATCGTTGAGTTTTCGATTTTCATGGGGCCGCGCCTCTTTTCCTTTACCCGTAAAGGGATCCGTTACAGCCTCAAGCTGATTCCGATCGGGGCATCCGTCAGCTTTGCCGGGGAATACGGCGAGGGTGAGGGCGAGGAGATTGAAGCGGCGGAAGCGGAGACCGAGGCGGATGAAGCCGGTCTCTTTTACAAAAAGCCGCGTTGGGCGCGCGGGCTCGTCCTTTCGGCCGGGTCGATATTTAATATTTTCAGCGGTCTGCTGGCGCTGGTAGTTTATTTTGCTTCACTGGGCTATGCTCTGCCGATTCTGGCCGACAACAGCGTGACCGGCCAGGCGGCCGCGGCCGGTCTGCAGTCCGGCGACCGTATTGAGCGCCTGGCCGGGCGTAAGATCAACAATGATCTCGATTTACAGGCTAATTTGTTGTTTGCGCCGGCGGATCAGTCGCTGGAGGTCGAGTTTTTCCGTCCGTCCGACGAGGAGACTCGTAAGACGGTTTTACGACCGGAACGGTTAAGTCGTTATATGTTGGGTATTTCACATGATATTCGCTATACGGGCGGCGGCCTCCTGGTCACGGGCGTTGATTCGAGTTCAAATGCGGGCAATCCTGTGATTCGTGCCGGCGATGTCATAAAGAGCATCGACGGTACGGCGGTTAATCAACAGAATTCGGCTCAGCTGATCAATGCGTCTCAGGGAAATTCTATTAAGCTGATCGTCGTGCGAGATGGGCAGGAAGTGGAATTGAACACTATTCCGTCGCTGTATCAGTACTACAACGAGCGCGGTATACACTTTGAAATACACCATGAGTTCTGGCGGACTATACCGTATTCGCTGGAATACAGCGCGTCAATAGTGAAAGCCACCGCCCGTTCAATAGGGAAACTCTTTACCGGTGATCTGAAGGTTGAGGACACGCTGTCCGGACCGATCGGAGTCGTGGATATGATTTCCGGGGTGGTGACCGCCGAGGTTATCGACTGGGGCGCCAAATTCAGTCAGTTGCTGATGCTCTTCGCGCTGATTTCGCTTAGTCTGGGTCTCATGAATCTTTTACCGATTCTGCCGCTGGACGGCGGACATCTCCTATTGTTGGCGATCGAGACCTTGCGCCGCGGAAAGAAGATCTCTGTCCGGGCGCAAAACGCGATGATGATCTTCGGACTCATCATTATATTGATACTTTTCATCCTGGGAATTTATTCGGACGTCGCCAGGATCTTCAGCAGGTAGGGATACGTAATGGGCGGGTGGTCGACAGTCAAAAAACGCCGCAGCGTTAAGGTCGGAAACCTGACTATGGGCGGGGGAGCGCCGCCGATCGTCCAATCAATGAACAATACCCTCACGACGGACGTCAAAGCAACCTTGAATCAGATCGAGGCCTTGGCGCGAGCCGGCTGCGAACTGACCCGTCTGGCGGTGCCGGATCGCGCCGCGGCGGATGTTCTGCCGGAAATTGTCCGCAATTCGCCTTTGCCGATCGTGGCGGATATTCATTTCTCCGCCGATCTGGCTCTGCGGAGCCTGGAAGCCGGGGTGAGCAAGTTGCGAATCAATCCTGGTAATATCGGCGGACCGGATAAACTGAGGGAAGTTGCCACGGCCGCCGCGGCCCTTCGGGTGCCTATTCGGGTTGGGGTGAACGCGGGCTCTCTGGAAGCAAGGATTATTGCCGAAGAGGGCGGCGTAACGGCACACGGCCTGGTGCGTAGCGCCCTGGAAGCGGCGCGACTTTTGGAAGAAGCGGATTTTCGGGATATCGTTATTTCGCTAAAAGCTTCGAGTCCGGCGCTGACTATTGCCGCCTATCGCGAGTTGGCGGGTCGATGCGATTATCCGCTCCATATCGGCGTGACAGAGGCCGGCTTCGGAAGTACCGGCCTTATTCGCTCGGCGGTCGGGATCGGTACGCTACTGGCGGAGGGCATAGGCGATACTCTGCGGGTCTCACTGACCGACGATCCCTTGGCTGAGGTAGCGGCCGCCTGGGATATACTCGCCGCATTGGGTCTGCGTCGTCGCGGTCCGACTTTTATTTCCTGTCCGACCTGCGGAAGGACACAGGTGGATTTGGTTCGGACGGCGGCGGAAGTGAAGAATGCGCTCGCGCATATAACCGAACCGCTGACTATAGCCGTTATGGGTTGCGTCGTTAACGGTCCGGGGGAGGCGAGAGAAGCGGATTTCGGTCTCGCCGGAGGTAAAGACTTTTTCGCGCTTTTCTCGCGGGGAGAAGTTCTGGAAAAGGTGCCGGCCGAGCGTGCGGCGGCACGACTCATCGAAGTTGTAAATGAATATGTAGCGGGAAAGGCGAGTGAAGCATGAAGCCGCTTCGTTTGCCCCGGCTTTTGTCGGTATTCGGCATGAATTGTTCCGCCGAACCCGAATGGGCGGAGGACGCGGTTGTCACCCGCATGCGGGAGGTAAGCCCCAACGGTCTGCTGATCGATTTGCGGGTGAGCGTTCTGCCGACTGCCGCGGATCTTATCGATTTTGAAGCGGCAGCGGCGAAGGCTGTCGGCTTGGATTCGGTACGGGTGAATTTGGATCTGCCGAATTATTTGGCACAGGCGGGGCTTGAACTGCGCGACGAACTGCCGCGACTGTCGGAGCGTTTCCTGTCTTGGTTGTTGAATAAGGTCGAAGTTGACAATGGCATAAACGATGTGTCGGCGATACCAGTCGGTTGTCGGGCGGAGATTGGACGGCTCCTGACGGCGCGCTTCCTTTTGTCGGAGAACGATTTTTCGCATACGGAGATTGCGGATCTGTTCGGCATGATGTCGGAACCGCCTGCTTCGTCATCGAAAGAGAATGCGTTCTCGGAACGGCAGGATCGGCATATCGAACGTCGTATCGAACTCGCGGTTCACACCACGGCGACACCGGGCGGTACTCTGACACCCGATGCGATTATCGATCTGGTTAAGTTGAATGAATATCCGGCGTTGGCGATTACG
>JAAZJE010000129.1 GCA_012800515.1 Clostridiaceae bacterium | reverse complement strand
TTGTCCTCGTAGGGCGGAATCTCATAACCGTACTCCTCTTTGAAGCGGCGGCGGCAGTGCTCGCAACCGCAGGAGATCGTCCCGGCGTACATGCACATATCGTCCACCTGATAGCCGTCGAGCGGAATTTCACGGAGCTGGCGCTGCAGATAGCGGCGATGCATCTCAAGAAAGTCCGGGTTATTGTGGCAAAAACTCTCGGTGGTGTAAGGTATAGCAAAGCTGCGTTCCCCGGTCCGCACGTCAATTTCGCAAATGTCGTTAAAAAAGACACCTTCGTACTGCTGATGGGCGCGGGCCCGCGGATCCGGATAGAGTAGGACATGATGACGATGTCTGCGGTGCAATTCAAACACTTCCTCGAAACTGCGCGGACGCTCGACAATATTGCACGTATAGTGATCCATCAGCTTTATGCCATATTTATGCAGTTCCTCGGCGACATTACGCAGATAGCCGTGCAGGCGGTCGAAATAATCGGCGAAGTCGAAGCGGCAGTGGAAACCGAAGATGATGGCGGTGTCGATGCCGGCTTTGGCAAAGCTCTCCGCGCGCCGTTGAATTTTCAGGACGACGCTTTTCTCCGGCCAGAGCAAATCTTCGAATACGCACCACCAACTGGCCATACGGCGCGGTTTAATACCGTTGGTACGGTAGAACGAACTACTATCCGCGGCATTCGCAGCGGAGCTTGCGATGACAGAGGGAGTCGCACTCGCCGGATGATAAAAGTACGCGTTCGGCTGACAACCGGCTTTGCCGACGAAAGATGGAATGGTCGGATATTTCAGCACGGATCTTTCTACTTTGCTTTACCCTGATTGGCGACGTTCTGCATGGCGGCGGCGATGGCCTCCTGGTCGCCGAGGTAATACTTACGCAGGAAGTTCATTTCGTCGTCGAATTCGTAGACGAGGGGCACGCCGGTGGGAATGTTGACGCCCATGATTTCATCATCGCTGAGGTTCTCGAAGTATTTGACGAGGGCACGCAAGGAGTTGCCGTGCGCCGCGATCAGGACGCGCTCGCCGGCGAGCAGACGGGGGCGAATCTCGGCGTTGAAGTAGGGTACGGCGCGGGCGATGGTGTCCTTGAGGCTCTCGGCGAGCGGTAGGCGGGACTTGTCTTCCGTGTCGCGGTACTGATCTTGGAGACGGGGGTTGCGCTCGTCGTCTTCCGCGAGTTGCGGCGGCGGGGTGTCGAAGGAGCGACGCCAGATGAGAACCTGATCCTCGCCGTATTTGGCGGCGGTTTCAGCTTTGTTGAGGCCCTGCAGACCGCCGTAATGGCGCTCGTTGAGCTCCCAAGCCTTATACACCGGCAGCCACTCGCGATCCATCTCCTCAAGAATAAGGTTGAGGGTATGGATGGCGCGCTTGAGGTAAGAGGTGTAGCAGACGTCAAAGTCATAGCCCTCTTCGCGGAGCAGACGCCCGCCCTCGGCGGCTTCTTTTTTACCCTTTTCGGACAGATCGACGTCTGTCCAGCCGGTGAACAGATTCAGACGATTCCACTCGCTTTCGCCGTGTCTCACAAGAACTAATTTGATCATATTATATCTCCTCGCTATTTCTGTCGTTATTCTTTTCGTTACTTATCGCGCTAGCGCTATTTACTTATCCAGCTATTTGTCCGCCCAGGCCGAACGGCACCCATTATAACAGAAATATAGAGCCGAGACGATGGGAGGAGGGTGCGGGTGGCGGTGGCTGTCGGGGCCGGGGTGCGATGTCCGCGAGAACCGAGGTGCGATGCCCGCGGGAGCTGTGCCAAAGTCGGCGTGGCGCGGGAGCTGTGCCAGAGATCGAAAATATTGTCCACCCACTCTTTTGTGTTCGGAGCGCGGCAGTCCGCCATCCTTGAGCCGCCGGCAGAGTGACCTTGGCGGATCTCCGCCCTCCAAGGTAGGTGGACAAAAATTGCGATGTCCGTGCTACAGGCGGCGGTGGGCGTTGGACTGTGGCGGTGAGCTGCTAACGTGGCGTCTTAACGTCGAGAGCCGCCGAGCAACGGAAACGGCCGCTACCACAGCGCCGTAAGGCGGCGCGCATGGCAACGGCCGAACCGTGCTCATTTCGCGATTATGAACAAGAACAAATCAAAGAAAAGAGTCCTTGCTGTTTTACTTTCTGTTGCCGCGAGCGTCGGCTTTTGCATAGAGCATATACAACGCTACGATAGCTAGAAGCGCGGCCGCACCGAGCAGAATAATCCACATACGGAGAGACATGGGCTGTTCACCGACCGGCGGTATCTCCTTATCCTCCAGGGTTGTGTCGCCACCGGACTGGGTCGTGTCACTGCCGGGCTGGGTCGTGTCGGCGCCTGGTTCGGTCGAGTCAGCGCCGGGTTCGGTCGAGTCGCCTCCGGGCTCGGTCGAGTCGCCACCGGGCTCGGTCGAGTCGCCGCCGGGCTCAGTCGAGTCGCCACCGGGCTCGGTCGAGTCGCCTCCGGGCTCGGTCGAGTCGCCTCCGGGCTCGGTCGAGTCGCCTCCGGGCTCAGTCGAGTCGCCGCCGGGTTCAGTCGGATCGCCACCGGGTTCGGTCGGATCACCGCCTGGTTCGGTCGGGTCACCTCCGGGCTCGGTCGGGTCGCCTCCCGGTTCGGTCGGAGACGTTTCTGTCTTATCGTACTCGAGATAGGCCGCGAAATCATCTTGCCGAACAAATTGCGCGAACTCTTCCCCACTTTCTTTACGCAAGACATAGAAGCGAGGATTGTCATTCTCGTCTAAGCCAATGTAGAACT
>JAAZJE010000128.1 GCA_012800515.1 Clostridiaceae bacterium | reverse complement strand
TGACGCTACGGTCGCGCATGTCATGCTCCATGACAAAAGCCGGCTTGACCCGCTCCAGATGAGCCATGACATCAAGACACTCCTTGTACCGACCGTCAGCCAGCACGGCAATTTCGTCAAGCCAACCCGGACGACGTGCGGTCGCCAGATCCGCCATGCGCAACAAGGCCAAATAATTCTCCGCCACGCAGACTATGTTGTCGGCCTCATAGGCATAGCGTGCGGCCGCCGCTTGATTTACTGCGGAGTCACCGGCCAGTTGCGTAAAGATCGACCGTGCCTCCAGTCCCATGCTAACGATGCTGTCCAACGCCCGTTCGTAGTTTTCCCGATGCTTGAGCAGCTTGCCCAGTGGCACACCCGGAAAAGTACGCGGATATGGCTGACCCGCCACCGGGTGAACATAGAACATGGGCGAGAGCATATACACCAGCAGATGGAAATTAGAAACACAACCTTCCTCGCCGTCCGGCAGGTCGGGGCGCTCCTCACACATTAGATCCAGCAGCCGAAAGCCGCGCCGCGCCGCTACTAGGGCGCTACCCGTACCGAAATGCGCCTGCGCATAGTACCCGCTGACCTCCTCCAACTGTTCCTCTTCGTAATCGTTCCACGTACAGTCGGCCAGTACCGAGAAGTTGCGGTCATAAGCCGGATCGTTGCTGGAGTAGGCGAGCGTACCTTCCAGTCCGTCGCGTTGCGCCATTTTTGCCATCATCATGATATTGCGCAACGGTGAGATCAATACTGAGTTGTGATAGAATCCCGTCCACGGAACGGTTACACCGCGCATGCCGAGGTCGGGGCGGGTATTGGGGAACATCAGCGTGCGGTGCAGATCGTTGTAGGTCCACCAGTCCAGCCGCACCCAGTCTTTGAGACCTTCCTTTTCCAGTCTCTCCGCGAAGCGGTCGATCAGCCCGTCGTCCATACCGTATTTGACGTTGCCGCGGTCGCCGCGGTTGATCAGCACATCGGCGCACATTCCCAGCACAAAACCGCGCTCCTTCAGATGTCTGGTCAGGCGGATAACGTGTTCAACAAAGCGGTCGGCCTGTCTGTGTTTACTGCACTCCGGACAATGGCACCACGGGTCATGTTCGCCAAAGATGTCGCTCTCGTCATATCCGATACCTGTCCAGACCTCGTCCAGACCTACATTAAAAATATTCAGGTTGTTGGGCAACAGATATTTGTCGATGATCTCGTCGTAAATATTGAACAACACTTCATAGGTCTTCGGGTTACTGAGACAGAAGCCGATGCCCTGCGGCGTGCCGTCCGCGCCGACCGGTGCGATCTCCGGCATCAGGCGGGGAATAAGGGTATTATGCCCCAGGGAATTGACGAAAGGAATCACCTTGATCGAATGCCGCCGCGCGTAACGAACCACCTCGCCGAAGAAATCTTCGGCGAACATCCGTGGTTCCATGACCCGGTGTATCCAGCGCTGCTCTGAGGGTGAATAATATTTGACCTGAAAAGATGTTTTGAGCTGGGGATAACATTCCAGCGGCGTCATCAGCACTTCGGAAAGTAGGCCGTCGCGGCTGACCGACCAGCAGCCGTATACAGTAATTAGCATCGTATTGAATTTCAGGTCGGCCAGGTAGTCGACCAGATCGAACCAGTCCTGTTTGCTCATCAGGCGGGTAGAGACGGCGCCGCTCTCGATCTTAGAACCGCGCACCTGCTGAGCCGGCCAGTCCAGTATTTCCAGCTCCGGCAGACTGACGCCGTTGCTGTCCGTGCGCAGCAGTTGGCGCAGCGAGACCACGGCGTAGCCGAGACCGGGAATGCCGTAGCCGGTTAGTCCGACCCGCGCCGGCTTAACGCTTATCTCTATGCGGTAAGCCTGGTCGGCCAGTTCGACCGGCACTTCGGCACCGGCGATGTCCTCCGGTTCGCCGAGCCGCACTTCCACGGTGAGGCCGGTATTGGCCGGCTGCGCCGCCGTCAGCGGGAAACGCGCGGCCAGCAGTTCCTCGAGATCGGCGCGGGTTTGTTCAAGCGCCGGATCGCCGTCCTGTTCCGCGGGCACCGCCCAAGTCATGCGGTATTCCGTAAACGGAGACAGCTCCAGCCGTCCCGCTTTCCGCG
>JAAZJE010000127.1 GCA_012800515.1 Clostridiaceae bacterium | reverse complement strand
GAAACTCGGCAAAGAGCGCCGGAACAATCTGATTCACGCGTGCGTCCGTGCACTGTGCCGCCAGAATCGTCGAAACCAGTAGCTCCCATGGATCGGCACGCCGATCCAAAGTGCAGTACACTTCCTCGTAAATCGTGCCCAGCGCGACTATGATCCGAACGGCGCGATCCCGCCGCTCCTCGATTGTCTCATCGGCAAAATAGTCCTGCCGAAAATCCCGGGCCATGTTATTCCGCCTCTTCGTCGCCTTCCGCGGCTTTACCGCCCAAATCCGCCAGTTCCCTGTAGAAAGACTGCAGGTCGGTGAACTTGCGATAGACGGAGGCGAAGCGCACGTAGGCAACCTCGTCCAAATCGCGCAACGCATCCATCAGCATGTTGCCGATCACAACCGTCTGAAGCTCGCGGTTCGGGCTGTTGCGCACCTCGTCCTCAACCAGATCGACAATGGCGTCGATCTGTTCCGCCCTGACCGGACGCTTTTCACAGGCTCTCAGGAGACCGTTCACGACCTTACCACGCTGGAACAATTCCCGCGCCCCGTCGCGCTTGATGACAAACAAAGGCAGTTCCTCAATCCGCTCGTACGTGGTAAAGCGAAAGGCGCAACTCAGACATTCGCGCCGGCGACGGATGCTCTCTCCGTCATCGGAGGGGCGGGAATCGATCACCTTATCTTCAAGTTGTTTACAGTTCGGACATTTCATATCGTTCGACCTGCTCTACGGTTGCAACCGTCAGTTGCCGCCCGGATTGCGTAAAAAGTCCATAAAGCCGCGCGACCGCGGTTTCTGCTCCGGGGCGTCCTGCTTCTGCTCGGGAGACTGTGCCTGCGGTGCGGGCGGCGCGGGTGTCTGCCAGGTCTGCAAAACGGGTCCGCTCGGCTGCGCCGGGGCGGGTTGCTGAGTCGCCGGCGTCAACTCGGGCTGAGCCGCCGCACTGTCGTCGAAGACGTCATACTCGACGGAACTGCCCATATCTATCGTGCCGACCACGGGCTCATTCTCCGGCGTCTGATAGGGAGCATTGCGATCCTGGAAAGGTCCGCTACCGGTGGAGTGCGAATGATGACCGCCCCGCGCGCCGACCTGATCACGATAGCCCCGGGCGGATTCACGCTCACCCTCGGGACGGCTATCGAACCCCGAAGCAATGATCGTGATTGTTAATTTATCTTCCGTGCTGTCGTCGGGAACCGCACCGATGATAATATCGGCATCAGGTGCGACGGATTCCCGGATAATAGTTGAGGCATAATTGACCTCGGAAAGCTTAATGTTAGCACCCGTAAAGTTCACTATGACCCGTCGCGCGCCGTCAACATTTGTATCTAACAGGGGGCTTTGAATCGCCGCGCTGACCGCCTGAGCGGCACGATCGCTGCCGGTCGCCTCACCAATGCCCATGTGACACATACCGGCATTGATCATAACCCGCCGCACGTCGGACAGATCCAGGTTAATCAAACCGGGCAGGGCGACCAGGTCGGAAATGCCCGACACGCCGTACCGCAGAACGGTATCTGCCTCGGCAAGCGCCTGTTCAAAAGTCGTTTCTTCGGGAATTATATCCAGGAGCTTATCGTTCGGTACGACAATCAGGGAGTCGACATATTTCGCCATTTCCTGAATGCCGATATTGGCGTTCTGCAGACGATACGCTCCTTCAAAGCTGAAAGGACGCGTAACTACGCCGACCGTGAGAATACCCTTCTCGCGGGCAATCCGACATATAACCGGTGCGGCACCCGTTCCGGTTCCGCCGCCCATGCCGGCCGTGACAAAGAGCATATCCGTATTGCCGATCAGCTTTGCCAGTTCATCCTCTGACTCCTCGGCTGCCTTGCGCCCGATTTCCGGATCCGCTCCGGCACCGCGACCGCGGGTCAGCTTCTCGCCGATCTGCAACTTATTCGACGCCAACGAACGCGACAACACCTGATTGTCGGTGTTAATCGCGATGAAAGTAATCCCCTTCACGTCACTGGCGATCATTCTGTTCACGGCGTTGCAACCGCCGCCTCCGACACCGATAACTTTGAGAGTCGCGAAACTGGCTGTGTCTACTACCTCCGCGACTGGTCTAGATTCATATTGATGTGTCAAAGCTCCCGCTCCTCTCATATTTGCCCGGTCAAGCCGCTGCAACGTAGTTTCCCATATTTTACAACAGTATTACAGTTGTTACAATACCTTGTGGTTATTTAGTCGTTTTGTAACACAATGTAGGGGTTAGAAACAGATTGCTGTAATTACATTATTACAGCATTAAGCGGAGTTTCATAGTTTTATGCCCTTTCAATTGTAGAAATGTTGTGATGTAATATCGACATTACTATTAGGAGGCATGAACTTGTGGCGAGAATTATTCGCCGACTTTTCCATTATCGCCCGAATGTTGATCCGTGGCTTCGCTTTGGTTATCGCCGATCATACTCTCTACGTAGGCGGCACGCTCCGCCGCCTCCGCTTCTGCCCGCCGTTCGTGGCGTAGACGGATAATCTCCCGTCGCTTCTCCCGTAAATTCGAAATCGTCAAGCGCCGGATCTCGGAAATATTGCTGAAAATCCGTACGCCGAAGGCGACGATGGCCGCAACGTTTAGCTGAATATTCAGCCTCTCGCCGAGAATGGTCAGAAGAACGGCGACGATGCTGTTGCCGATCAAGCCTGTAAGAAAGTTTGGCGTGCTGTATTTCCCTCGAAGGCTGGCCGCGAGTGCTCCGAACATGGAGTCCATAATGGCCAGGATGGCGATGGCAACGTAGTTCGACCAGACCAGTGGAATCTCCACCCGCATGATCAGACCCAAAATCAGTCCCAATAAAAGACCAATCAGTGCCAGCACGTTTTGCCCTCTCTTCCCTTACGCAGTCCGCATTAACATTCTCTGAACCATTGTATTGCTAACCGCAACTTTTTTCAAACCTTAACCTTTGCTTTTCGTTCCCAAAACTTACGTAGGTGGCCCGATTGTCGTTTCAGGCGAAGTCTCGGTCGAAATCTCCTCCGTCGATGCTTCGCTCGCTGATTCAGTACCTTCCTCAGTCGGAGCTTCCGTAGGCACCTCGGTCGGCGGATCAGTCGGGGCTTCCGTGGGCGCCTCGGTCGGTAAATCGGTCGGAGCTTCCGTGGGCGCCTCGGTCGGCGGATCGGTCGGAGCTTCCGTAGGCGCCTCGGTCGGCGGATCGGTCGGAGCTTCCGTGGGCGCCTCGGTCGGCGGATCGGTCGGAGCTTCCGTGGGCGGCGGTTCCGTCGACTCTTCCGTCGATGCCTCGGTTGCCTCTTCGCTCTCCTCCATCGGCAGCAATGTCTCCAACGGTCGGAAAAACCGGTTGCGTTCATTTATGCAGACTATGCCGGCACCTAATTCGTCCAATTGCCCCGACTTGTAGGCATAGCGTAACCAAGTAATATCCTCTGCCAAATTAATGTCGAGATTATCAAAACGAATCCAGCGCAGCTCGTCATTATTCAGACGCAGACTCAGGTAATGTCTGACTCCGTCGGTACTGCGTACCGAATCTACCAAAGAGAATAAACGCACCCCGTCGTCGGCGGTGCTATCGGAAGACAGAATCGCATCCAACAGCACGATTGCCGCCACAAAGCGCCGGCGTGAATCGTCGTCCAGCTGCTCTCCCAGCTTAACATCATCCGGCAAAATGCCCTCAATACGCGGAATGCCCGCCGGAACCGTACGAGCAAAGGACAGAGCTGTACCCTTGACGTCCAAAATTACGTATTCATCAGCCAAACGCATATAGCCTACCGGCTTCGCCTCGGTAAATTTAATCGAAATTTTGCCGGGAATCAGGACTTTTGCTTCAATATCGGCGAAAAACGGATAGGCACGGCGCAGACGTTCTTCCACGCCGCGAGCCCGAAAAGTAAACAGAGACTCCGGGGAATTGATGAGATAGGTCAATACGTGCGTTCCCGTTTCTATCCCCGCTGCTCGGCCGACCTCCGCCACACTGAGCGCCGTGGTACCCGTTAACTCAATTCCTTCAATATAAAACTCCGGCAGAAACATCAGCAGAAGAGCGGCGGTAATCAGCACAACTACCAGTACTATACTGAAAATACGCACTCCGGTCCGCAATGGCGACACGGAAGATATTACCGCCCGTTTGCGCTCCCGCTCGGCCTGGCGATAGATCCGCGCTTGGTCGGCCTCGCGCGCCGATAATTCCTCCCGCTGACGGCGACGCATATCGTTCCCCCGTTTCCGACGGTGCATATCGCTCTCCCTATCTCGCCGCTGATTCGACCCAATCCGTTGTCGCTTTACCATGTCCTCCCGCTCCGCTTAGACCAGGCGAACAACTTCCGTGGCGATCTTCTCCACCGCATCCGGTTCGGCCAGAGAGTGCGACCTTCTTCCCATCTCCTCAAGTCGACTGTCGTCGGTCAGCAACTCCGCCAACACAGTCTCCAATTTCTCCGGCGTAAAGTCGGCATCAGCTATCATCAGGGCCGCTCCCTCGTCAACCAGCTGACGCGCATTAAAAGTCTGATGATCCGAAGCCGCCTGCGGGTAAGGAACCAATAAGGACGGACGTCCGACCGCACAGATCTCCGCACAGGTCATCGCTCCGGCGCGTGAGATGATCAGATCGGAAGCCGCCATGTAGCGCGGCATATCGTCGATATACGGCTTGACCTCCAGCTCGGCCCCGACATTGTGAGTATTCTTCAGATCAACACATTCTTCATACAGACGCGCTCCGGCGGCAATGATAACGCGCAGAGAACCGTTATCAGCTCCCCGGCGCTCCGCCAGCCACTTGATAACCGTCGTATTCAGACGGCGCGCTCCCAGGGAGCCGCCGCTGACCAGAATTAACCGCTCTGCGGCATCCAGGCCCAGAGCCGAACGGCTCTCCTCACGCTCCGCGGCAAAAAAATTCGGACGCACCGGATTACCGGTCAGGATTATGCGAACACCGCGGGGAAAGAAGCGCTCGGCCTCGGGATAGCTGATGCACACCGTCGCCGCCGAACGGGCAAAAAGGCGATTGCTGCGACCGGGAAAGGCATTCTGCTCATGCAGAACCAGCGGAATTCCCAGGCTACCGGCAGCCGCCACCACGGGTGAACATACGTAGCCACCCATGCCGATCACCACCTGCGGACGCTCCGCTTTCAGATGTTCCCGACAAACCTGTCTGCCGTGGCGAAATTCACGATAGGCGCGCAGGAGCTTGAGCGGTGAACCCCATACCAACGGCGCCGCCGGCGTGGTCAAATAATTAAATCCGGCACTGGGAACTATTCGACTCTCCAGGCCGGACTCCGTACCGATAAAGCTGATCCGTATCTGCGGATTGGCGGCGCGCAAGTACTCCGCCACCGCCAGCGCCGGGCTGATATGCCCGCTGGTACCACCGCCGGACAATACCACTCTTTCCAAATTGCTCAAATCTGCCAACATCATATTAAATTACTTCTCCCGCCGTTTTTTCCCTCATCGTCGGTCCCACAACTTCGCCGGCAATAAGATCATCCGTCTCCGACTCCTCCCGACGTAGCGGCAGATAATAGGCATCAAAGCGGGAAATGTTCAAAACCATGCCCACCGCGGTAAGGAAAAACAGAGTCGAAGTTCCGCCGTAACTAAAGAACGGCAAGGTAATTCCGGTCGGCGGAAACACTCCCAAGTTAACCGCGATACTGAAAAAAGCCTGAATAACAATCAACAGTGTATAGCCGAAAGCAGCCGCCCGTCCGAAAGTGCTCGTTGCGCGCAGGGCAATTCCCACGCCCAGGACCAGGAAAATCAGGAAGGCCAAAATCAGTAGCGTACCGCCGATAAAGCCGGTCTCTTCACAAATAATCGCAAACACATAGTCGGTATGTCCCTCCGGCAAATAATTGAATTTTTGCCGACTGCGCCCCAACCCGACCCCGGTGAGACCGCCCGACCCTATCGCCAGCCGTGCCTGGATCACCTGATAACTGTCGTCCTCCGTAACGGAATCGCTTTCGGTAAAAATCGCGATGCGCCGGGCAACGTGAGCAAAGCGATCGAACATATCCATCACTTCCGGCTTCGCCTGGGCGTAAATTAAAAAGCCGCCGAGAGCGATACCGATAAACATAAGGAGGATAAGTCCGCCGGCCAGCCAGGAACGCCAGCCGACCCCCGACGTGACCATAATCAAAACGGTCAAAAACATAATAATCAGAAAGGCGGACAGATGCGGCTGCATGACCAGGATCAGGCAGGGAATCAGGCCGATGAAAAAGGGCACGACCACGTCGGTCCATCCGGATTTGAAAAAGGGTCGCCGATGCGCGGAACGGGAATTTTTCCTCTTATGTCGACCGTTCAAACGAGCGTAATAAACCGCCAGGCAGTAGATCACGATTACCTTGCTCAATTCCGAAGGTTGAAAGTTGAGCCCGACACCGGGCAAGGGTAGCCAGCGCCGGGCCCCGTTGATGAGTATTCCGTGTGAGCGCACCAGCACCAGGAGCCCAAGAGAAACTATCCAAAGAATGCTTGCCAACCAGGGTCTGCTCAGGGAACTGCTGGGAATTCGAGTCACGACGAACATCAGGCACAAACCGATCAGAGCCGAAATCATCTGGCGCATGAGAAAATACGTGCTTTCTCCCCGCTGAGTCGAGGCAATTCCTATACTCGTGCTGAACATCATAATCATGCCGAATCCGGTCAGAGCCAAAGTCAGAATCAACAGACCGGCGTGTACGCGGCTGGACTTGTACAGTTCGCGAATCAGAACTCTGCGACGCGCTCTATTCAAACTCCGCTCGCGGCGTGCTTCTTTCGCCAATTCTCTAGTCGTCATTTCGTCCTCCTACTTCAACCTCGGCACCAAGAACCAAAAGTTCACTGCCTGAGAGAGCGCCACAAAGACGCTGAACCAGAAAACTATCTTATTCTCCGACCATCCTTTAAGCTCGAAGCTGTGGTGGATCGGCGTCATCGGGAAAATCCGCTTGCCGCCGGTCAGCTTGAAATAGCCGACCTGCAGAACAACCGACAGCGCTTCGAAGAAAAAGAGGAAGCCGCCGACCAGCATCACCCAGGGAACGCCCAGAATCAGCGGTACTCCGGCAATAATCGCACCCATGCTCAGCGAGCCCCAGTCACCCATGAAGACCTTGGCCGGATGGCGGTTGAAAACCAAAAAGCCCAGTGCGGCACCGACCAGAACCGCCATGGCCCATTCACCCGCTCCCTGACGCTGCCCCAATACTCCCGGCAGATCAATACGGCGCAGAGTAATAATCAGAGTCAGGGCAAATACCGTGCTGACGGTGCTCAACAGACCGTCAACGCCGTCGGTCAAATTAACCGCATTTATAAAATAATACAAATAAAAGACAATAAAGAGACCGTAGACGTAGACCCATGCCCCCGTTATGGCAATCGGATTGCGCATAAAGGGCAAAACAATATACAGCCGCTCGCTGCCGGCGATAAACCAAATCGCAAACAACAGGCCGATGGCGAGCGAAGCCAGAGTTTTGGTGCGAAAATTCAGCCCTTTGCCGTTCACCCGCACCTTTACATAATCATCCCAGGCGCCGATCAGACCGAAAAGCAGGGTCAGCAGACCCAGACCTACAAAAGCGCGGCGCAGTTCCCCGGTCTGCCAAAAGGCCGGGATCAGAAGAGCCAGCGCCAGAAGCGGCGCAAAGAAGATGCCGCCGGCGGTCGGCGTACCATCCTTCGTCAGATGGGAGGGCGGTCCCGAACGGCGCTCCTGCTTGCTGAAACCGGCGCGACGCAGCTTCGGCAAAAACAGCAGACCCGCAATCACGGTCAGAACCATTACAACAGCGCCGGCAATGATTAACTCATAAATCAACATCGGAATCCTCTCTCTGTGCCCGGAGCGTCGCCGCCCGCGCGCTCAGCGGCTCGATCAAGAGCCATAACTTATGAAAATTCGACCCTTTCAGCAGAATCACGTCTCCCTCTCTTACGGCGGAGCATAGATCGTCCGTGAGACTTTCTCGGTTGGAATAAGTACGAATCACCGATTCTTCCCGACCGTCCACGGAGTCCCGGAATCCGCGCAACACGCTCTCCGCATCTGATCCGCAGACCAAAGCCAAATCCGGAGCCGTAGCGGCGATATCTTCACCGACGCGATAATGAATCTGCTCGGCAAATGCGCCCAGTTCCATAACCGTTCCCAGAACCAAAATCCGTCGCGCCCGGCCGGCGATCTGTTTTTGCACCGCCAAAGCCGCATGTATCGACTCATAGCTCGCATTATAACTGTCATCTATAATCGTGATTCCGTCAATCTCACGGATTTCCTGGCGGCTGCCCGGTAATGTAAAACTATCCAGTTCCGACAAAATCGTCGTCAATTCCAAACCGCAAATCGCCGCGCAGGCCAGCGCTAAAAGCAAATTAGTCAAATGATGTTCGCCGATAATATCGACCCTCACCTCTCCCGCAAGCGGGACAAAACCCTCGACGGTTCCGACAGTGCGAACCGAAAAAGAAAGTTCTTTTTCGGTTCGCACGTCTTCGACCAAAAGCAGGGGCATTTCAATTTCAGTGCCGGCAAAGCTGTGTGTTCGACCGTCTTCCCGTCCGACGAGAACGATCTTATACGCGGAACGCAGACCAGGCTCACTCGCGACCCAGGCAGCAAGTAGCTCGTCCTCCCCGTTCAGCACTAACCAGCCGCCCGGTTTTAGACCGGCGATAATTTCCGTCTTGGCGTGGAAAAGATTTTCCCGGTTGTCCAAATTTTCAATATGCGACCAGCCGATATTGGTAATCACGGCAATGTCCGGACGCACCATCTCGGAAAGCCGGCGAATTTGTCCGGCGGCATGCATGCCCAACTCCAAGACGCAGAAATCGGCATCATCCGGCAGTCCAAGAAGCATGTGCGCGGTTCCGATCTGATTGTTGAGATTCTCCCGCGTCTGGTAGACTTTGCCGCCGCCCTTCAAAGCGGCAGCAATCCAGTTGCGGGTCGATGTCTTCCCGACCGAACCCGTTACGGCGATGACAACGCCTTTGTAATTGTCGCGACGCAGAGCGGCTAAATCCTGGAGCGCCCGGAGCGTGTCGTCGACCAGGTACACTACCGTCGTTTTCGCCCACTCCAGCGCCAAATCCGCGCGATCTACACAAAGACCACCGGCGCCCGCCGCCACGGCCGCCGCGACAAAATCATGCCCGTCGAAATTCTCGCCGCGCAGAGCCACGAACAAAGCTCCGACATCTAGGCTGCGGCTGTCCGTGCCGACGCTCGGGAATTCGCGCCCCGCAAAGCGGGCTTCGCCGTAATTGCTGAACGAACAATTCAAAGCGGAATAGACTGTTTCAACTCCGTAGCGCATTTACCCGCCTTTCCCGCGATTGAGCTCCCGCAGAGCGTCGACAATATCTTCGTACGGCGCGTCCGGCGGGAAGATCTTCTGCTGCTCGGCCAGCGGATCGATTCGGAGCGGCAGATAATTCCGTTCTTCAATTTTCGGCTCGCCCCGCATACGTATGCCGCCCTCGACGCTATAGTCGCGTGGAGTCATACCTTCATTTTTAACGGACGCGGTAGCCACTTCCGATTCGCCCTTAAAAACCAATTCAATCACACTGTAGGGTTTGATGTAAGACGGTTCCGCCTCGGTATGTGCGGCAATCTCCTGTTCGGTAACCGTACCGGTCCAATTACTGCCCTTCAAAACCAAATTCAGCTTGTTCTCACGCGCCAGTTCCAACGCCGTATCCATATTTAATCCGACAAAATTCGGCATCGGTATTGGTTCAAAATCCGGAAAACTGCCGTCCATACTGAGATAATAACTTTTGTAGCCGCCCAGGCGTTGCTTCTCGGTCGGTTGCGGCAACACCGCGGCGACATAACCGTTCATATCCGCTCCCTCGGCCACATCGTACGAATCTCCTCGGTTATCAATCTGATAAATTGCCTCGTGCAACCGCAGACCGGTGAGTTTCGGCGTGGGCAGCGGCCAGAACTGCCGGGCGATCTCTCTCTGTGTATACGTCCGCTCATATCCCTCCAGACGCGAGAGACGCCTTATAATGTCGCGATTGGCCATCTGCGGCAGATATGAGCCGATCTCATAAGTCTCATTAAAGAACATTGTCAGCACGACATAGTCCGGCCGTTCGCGCGGATACATGCCGACCACCGAAACAACCTTAAACTCATCATAATCACCGTAGCTGGAAGTGCCGGTTTTGCACACACTGTCTATGCCCAAAGCGGCGGCGAAAGGCGCCGAACCTTCGGTAATTACGCCGCGCATCATATCGCGCAACGTGGCGCAGGTTTCTTCGGAAAAGACCCGTCGCACCTCCACCGGCATAAATTCATGCGTAACATTGCCGAAACTGTCGGTCAGTTTCTGAGCAATTTGCGGACGCATCAGTCGGCCGCCATTGGCAATCGCTGAGTAAGCCATGACAAATTGCAGCGGAGTCACCGTACTCTGCTCGCCGAAGGCGAAAACGGCCAAATCGATCGGCGTCGGCTTGGTATGGATCATTCCGACCGATTCGGCCGGAAGATCAACCCCCGTGCGTTCACGGAAGCCCAGAGCGTTGATGTAGTTGTAGAAACGCTCGATTCCCACCCGCTGCCCGATCTGAACAAAGATCGGGTTCGAGGAATGCCACAACGCTTCGGCAATATTCAGCCAGCCGAAATTATTCGGGAAAATATGACTGCTGATCGGCTTTTCCCAGCCCTTCATAATCAGCGGCGCGTCGCTGAACTCCTCGGTCATCCGCACCGCATTTTCCTCGATCGCCATCGCGGCGGTCAACACCTTCATAGTCGAGCCGGGCTCATAGGTACGGTTCGCCGCCATCGCCGGCCAGAGCTTCCCCGAGATGTAGTCCTGCTGATCTTTGTCCTTATACGGATTCCATTCCTCCGGATCATAGCCCTCCGGCACTGCGTAAGGATCGTTCAAATCATAAACATTCGAGCCGGCCATGGCCACGATCGCGCCTGTATCGGGCCGAACGATAATTGCGAGGGAGCCGTCCCCGGTATTGTACTGTTTTGTGTAGTAGCCCATTACCTCTTCGGCAATCGCCTGAATTTGCGTGTCGATATTCAATACGACATTCGAACCGTTCCGCGCCTGAACTTCGAGCGGTACGGAATACGGTAGAGCGCCGCGTCCATAATTGTCGGTTTCCAGAAAACGATAGCCGGCCTGGCCGGACAAAATATTGTTGTAGCTGGATTCGATACCGGTGACACCTACCAGAGTATCTTCGGGTCGATTGACAAAGCCGATTACCGAAGCCGCAAGGCTGTTAAAAGGATAGTAGCGTTTTTCGACCGGATCGATCGTCAGACCGCCGACCCGTAACTCTTTCACTCCGGCCTGCAAAGCATCCTTTTGATCGACGGTAACTTCCTTTTTTAGAATGACATATGGACGAGTCCGGTCACTGAGAGCCGTTTCGATCTCCTCCGGAGACAGATCGATTGCCGCCGCAATCATTTCTTTCATTGCCACGATTTTGGCCGGATCACGGCTGGAACCCAGAAAGCTGTCCGGCGTCACGCCGACCGTATAGACATAACTCGAAACCGCCAAATCCCGACCGTCGGCGGAAATGATTCTGCCGCGCTGTGGGAACTCGGACAGCTTGTTATAGTGTTGTTTAGCCGCCTGAATGGCATATTTTTCATAGTCGATGATTTGGATTTGCCCCGCGGAGTGAATCAAAAGCCCCCCGAAGGCAAAAATAAGAACCAGGACAATAAGCATGGCGGCGCGTGAACCACGCGCCACCTTTCTTTGCCTTTCTCGTTCGGCATCCCGGCGTGGCGGAGAGTTTTTTCGGATCGGCCCCGACATCAGGGTTACTCCGGAATAATGCCGCCGAGCCGGCAATCACCTTCCGGTGCCGCTTCTCCGGACGCGGACAGGTAGTACGGAAATGTTCCGGGTGCCACCTGTTCCTGTAAATATGCCGCCATATTCTCCATCAGTGCCATTAATTCGGCATTGTCGGCACGGGCATTGACCAGAGCATAGCTCGGCACCCCGCCGCTGAAGCTGTCCTGCCGCGGCACGAACACGTTTATAATCTGGTCGGCGCCCGGCTCCTGCATACCGAGTTCAACAGCTCGAGTACGCAGTTCGCTCTGCTCCTGATCCTGAATCAAATTCAACTTACGCTGGGCATTGCTCATCTCCAGCTTGCGAATCTCCCGTGCCAGCTTATTATTGGCCAAATTTGCCGAGCTGACCGCGGCCTGGTTCATGACGATACCGCCGATCACGATCCCGATCAAAGCAATCAGAATTAAAGTAGTCAGAATGCCGCTACGACGATGTTCGTTCATCGAACGCCGGATCCGGATTTGGTCCCGGATAAGCTGTTCATCCGCGTTTTGCGGGACCAGACGCGGCTGAGCCGCCTGCTCCCGCGGCACTCTCTGCGGCTGTTTCCGGGGCCGGACAACCGACGGTGCGATCCGACTCGGGGCAAGCGGTAACTCATAGGCAGCAATAACCGTCGGTTTAAGCGCCGCGCTGCCCTCGGTCATTCTTTTCCTATATGCCATGTTTCCGTAAGCACTCATGGTTCCGCCTCACTTTCCGTCCGTTTCACTTTTTACCGGCAACTACGCGTCGCCGACAATACGCTCAAATACTCGCAACCTGGCGCTCCGCGCTCTGGGATTACGTTTTACTTCCGCTGCGGAAGGTTCGATTCCCGAGCCGCTCACGACTTTTCCCAAAGGCAAAAGTCCGCAAACGCAAACCGGGAAATCCGACGGGCAGGTGCAGGGTTTCTGCCATGCCCGCATCCGCTGCTTGATCAGCCGATCCTCCAAGGAGTGGTAGCTGATGATGCCGCACCGGCCTCGATCGGCGAGCAGTTCCGGAACGGCATCCAGTAGATCTTCCAATTCCTGTAGCTCGCGATTCACCGCGATACGCAGGGCCTGAAATGTGCGCCGCGCCGGGTTGCCCTTGCGACATTCCGCCGCCGGTACCGCCGAACGGATAATCTCGAGAAGTTGTAGGGTACCGCGAATCCTCTTCTGCCGTCGCTCCGTGACGATTCGGCGGGCAATCGACGCGGCGTATCGCTCTTCACCGTAACGTCGGATAATGTCCGCCAGTTCCCGCTCACCCAGTTCATTAACCAGGGTTTCGGCCGTCCGCTCATCCGCATTTGTTCCAGAACGGTTCATCCGCATGTCCAGGGGTCCGTCCTGTAAATAGGAAAAGCCCCGCTCCGCTTCGTCTACCTGGCGGGAGGATATGCCTATATCGGCAAAAATCACGTCCGCCGCGACGATATCGCGTTCGCGGCATATCTCCGCCAGCTTGCCGAAAGTGCCGGCGACGACTTCCCAGCTTGCCTCCGTTTTCACTTCCCGCAGATAGGCGGTGGCGGAAGCTCGGGCCTCGGCATCACGATCGATGGCAATCAGGCGTCCGTTCGGACCCAGTTGCTCCAGGATCAGGCGGCTGTGCCCGCCTTCGCCGAGAGTGCAATCTATGCAGACCGAATCACTGCGTATCTGCAATTGGGCAATAGATTCGGTCGCCAATACGGGAATATGCTTGCGTGCGGATTGCGGACCTTCCATAGGCCGCTCCTATACAATGCCCGTGATCTCGTATGTCGACAGATCGAGGTCGCCGAGCGGAATTTGAGTCGCGCGGCGCTCGAGATGGCTCTTGAGCGAACAGAGCAGCATTGTGTCGTCCAGGTCGGACAGGGAAACTTCTTCGCCGGGACTGACTTCGATCAGATCCCACAATTCCCTGCTGATGGAAATGCGCCCCTGACTGTCCAGCGAACAGAATGTCGCTTCACCGATAATTTCCAAACGCATGCGCCTGACACGCGGGTCGGTTCCCGGCAGAGATTCTATCTGCCGCTTAACCGCTTCATACGCCGGAACCGTATATATCGAGAGGTAGCCCTCCTGCAGGCTCACGGTTACCACTACCTCATTACCTATCTGAGGCCGCAAACGAGCCGGGAGAAAAAGCCTGCCCTTCTCATCAACTTTGTGCGTATACCGTGCCATATCCTGCCTGTGTATCTATTTTTTGTCGCTTCCAGTAGACGCCACTGCACTCCACAATTCTCCCTGTAGAGTGAAATTCTACTCCACTTTTCACCACGCCCGAAGTTTAACCCCGCTTCGAAATGAATGCAAGATGTTTTTCCGGAAATTCTGCCGATTTTTCGCATTATTCTTAAATTTATGTACTTATTAAGGGCATCTATAAGCAAATTATTTCGTTAGACGAATTTTATTTCGCATACCGCCCGTCTCTTTTTCATATAGCGCTTGCGTTTTGTTCGCAACTAATTTCCGAATTTGTTACAATTAAAATTCGAGATTGCCGCACAGGCAGTCCGGGAGGATGTATATGAGCGACGGCACTGTTGACAGTAGTGATAAGAACCGGAAATCCGGGCAGGACAGCGAGCGGAGACGACGCGTCTCGGCCGGCGGCTCCGGCAACCGCCGCGATCAGCCGCGTTCCCGGAGCGGTTCCCGGCGGAATGAACCGGCCGGACGCTGGCGCGACAGCGATACGCAAAGCAAACCGGACAATGCCGAGCAACAGGGCGGTCAACAGTCGTCCGAACGCCGCCGCCAAGGTGATAACAGACAACAAAGCGAACGCCGCCAGAGCGATCGCCGTCGGCAGAGTGACCGCCGTCAACAGAGCGAACCTCGTCAGCAGGATGAACGTCGCCGGCAAGGTGAATCTCGTCAGCAGCGGGATGATCGCAGGCAACAAGACGAACGCCAACAGCGGGACAATCATAAACAACAAAGCGAATCCCGCCGCCGGGACAATCGCCGACAGGATGAGGACCGTCAGCAATCGTCCCGTCCGTCAGACGAACGGCGGCAAAAAGACGACAGGCGCTCCACTGCCGACAAAGGCGCCGGACCTTTCGCCTCAGCTGACAAAACCTCCGAGCGTTCCGGATCTGCCGACAGACGTTCCGGATCCGGCCAGAGCAAACGGCGCCGACGTTCCTCAAGTCAAAAATCGGGAGAGCGCCGACAGCGCGAGCAGACAGCCGGAGGCGGTACTGTAACCGCAAGAGCGCCGGTAAGCGTCGAACAGTCCCCCGCCCGCCCCGTAAATGATCGTACGGACCTTTCCCGTGACACCCGCGATCTCAGCGCAATACGCGACCAAATTCCCGTCGAATTGCGCAATGACCGAATCGAAGCAGCCCCGAGCGCGCCCACCGAAGGGCGACACAAGAACAAAGGTGGGGAAATCGCGCCGACACCGGCTTCCCTCCTCTCCGTCGTCGATAAGGAATCGACCGGCGAAGAAACGCTCGAGGATATAGTACTTTCCGTAGAACGCCTTGAAAGGGAACTGCGACTCGATATCGATGACATCAAAAACATCAAGTTGGACTGATATTTCCGGGGCCTGCCCGCTTTTGGAGCGTTTGGCCGCTCCGGAGCACCGTCGAAACAGCGGCGGATATATCGGCTTTCATATGCCGGGGCATCGGGGCGGCCATGACTTTCCTCCCGAACTCCGAGACAGTCTGAGCGCCCTCGACATTACCGAGATTAGTGCCTCCGACGACCTTAACGCGCCCGGTCCCGCCCTCCGCGCCGCCGCCCGCCTGGCCGCCGAAGCCTGGCAGACGGAGCGCAGCTATTTCATCACCACCGGCAGCTCCACCGCCATAAAAGTCATGCTCGCCCTGGCCCCCGGCCCGGGCGGTCGCCTGTTCTGCCCGCGCTCGGTTCACCAGAGCGTCATCCATGCCGCCGCCCTCCTGAACATCCGCCCCGTCTTTCTCCCCGACGATCTCAACCTCAAGACCATAACCGCTCTTCTCTCCGCCCGTCATGACGAAGCCGGTCGTTCCGCGTTTTTAATCACTTCTCCCGACTATTACGGCCGCGCCGTCGATTTGCGCGGCATCGCCTCATTGGCCGAGCAAAAGCGGATTCCCCTCCTGATCGACGCCGCTCACGGCGCTCACTTCAATTTCGCCCCCGACCTCGCCCCGCCGCCCGCGACCGCGTCCGGCGCCGACCTTATTGTGCACAGCCTGCACAAGACCCTCCCCGCGCTGACCCCGGCCTCCTTATTGCACGTTGCCGCGAACTCGGCCTTCACCGCCGACTTTGACGACGAAAAAATCTACCACTATCTGCGCCTGTTCCAGACCAGCAGCCCCTCTCTGATGGTTGCCGCGTCCATGGATTACGCACGCTATTACGTGAGCAATCACGGCGCCGCGGACGTAGCGCGCGTACATGCAGAATTGCTGGAACTGAACCGGAGCCTGCGCGACTACGGTTACATCCCCGAAGGTCCGTTACCACGTTCGTCGTACCCCTCCGACCCTCCGGAGCGCGACCCGATCCGTCTGGTTCTGGATTGCTCCGATCTCGGCGGTGGCTTCGCGACAGCGCACTATCTGGAGAGCAGGGGCATCTACTGCGAATTGGCCGAACCCCGCCGGATCGTCTTCCTTCCTTCGCTCGGGCAACCCGCCGCGGACTTCCACGCCCTCGGCAAAGCGCTCCGCGACTACGCCGAGCAGTTTCGGCGCGGGGGAAGTAGGGATATTCCATATTTGTCGCGCCGGGACATAGATGAAATAGATCAGATATATGTTAGTATGCGAAAGACGCCCGCCGACTGCGACGGTCACGCCGAGCCGCGTCTGATGCTGAATCACGCGGCCGCAACCGCCCTGCCCTTAGCGCAGGCGGTAAATTGTCGCCTAGTGACACCGCTGATAATTCGCCCGCCCGGACTGGCCTACCGCTGGCCCGGAGAGCATATAAACGCCGATGAACTGCCGACTTTGGCAGAACTGCGCAGATTTTTTGTGCAAATTGATGGTATCACCTCGGGTAGCGCCCGGGTTTTGTTGTGACTTTTCACGAAGTTGCAATTTTGGTTTTGGAATTGCGATAAATCGCGCCTCCAAAGCACATATTAGGTAGAAGGGAGACGAGCAATGAGCTTAACTCAGACTCAACTGACAGAGTTGCCGGATGTCGAGACCTGCATCCTGGCCCTGGGACACGGCGACACGGACTACATGGAGCCACTGTACCACCAGACCAGTAGCGCGGTGTTCGGTTTCGCCATCTCGATTCTGAAAGATCGAGGCCACGCGGAGGACGTAATGCAAGACACCTACATTAAAATTTATGAGGCGGCTCACACGTACCGCAGAACAGGAAAACCTTTACCGTGGGTTTTCGGCATTACCCGCAATTTGAGTCTTATGAAGCTCCGTTCCGACAAGCGACTGACGATGCT
>JAAZJE010000126.1 GCA_012800515.1 Clostridiaceae bacterium | reverse complement strand
TGCGATTGCAGGTCACGAGCGGGGCGCATTCCGTGATGCCGTAGCCGTTCATGATGGTGATGCCGAAAGCGTCGAAGTCGTCGATGATTTCCTGGCGCAGTGCCGCGCCGCCGCAGATAATCATCCGGAGTTCACCGCCGAGCTGGTCGAGAATTTCGCGGAACAGCTTGCGCCGCAGGTCAATGCCGATCTTGCGCAACAGGTTCGAAACGCGCATGGCCAGGCGTACAATGCGGTTCTTGCCGCGGTTGGCGATAGTCGCCCAAATGCGGTCGTGAATCTTCTCGATAAAGATCGGTACCAGAATGAGGTGCGACGGACCCTGCTCCTTGATTTCTTTGCCGATATAGCGCAGGCCGCTCGAGATAAAGATCTCCGAGCCCTGCACGTAGTGGCCGACCAGATTGACGGTCGATCCGAAGGTATGGTGCAACGGCAGAAGCAACATGGTTTTCGGCGTGATATCAAAGAGATACATGCCGTTGGTCATGTCGAGGGCTATATTGTTCTGGCTGAGCATGACGCCCTTGCCCTTTCCGGTCGTGCCGGAGGTGAAAACGATCGTGGCCATACGATCCGGGTCAATGTCGTAGTCAAGATAGGCGGTATCCCCGGCGGACAGGCGAGCTACTCCGTCGGCAATTATTACTGACAAAGGTGTGGGTTCGGCTTCATTGCACGAGTCCGGAGCGCTTGCGTCTGTAGTATAAACATCTGTGGCGGGAGAATCGGTCGTAAAACGGCCGGCCTTGCCAATATAAATCCACTCGCGAATTTGTGAAAGCTCTGAACGGACGGAGGCGAGCTTGGCGGCAACATTGTCACCGAACATAACGTAGGTGCAGTCGGCGTGGTTAATTAGGTCGGCGAGGTCGGCGGCGGCGAGTTCCGGATCGAGCGGGACGACGACGGAGCCGATGCCCATGAGGGCGAAATAACTGCAAATCCATTCATATGAGGGTTCGCCGAGCAGGGCGACGTGGGCTTCGCTGAAGCCGCGGGCGATGAGAGAACTGCCGATTGCGCGGACATCGTCGCGGGCTTCGGGGTAGGTACGAGTCGAGACGTCGGGGGCGGCGGGGTCGTCTTTCCAGGAGATAGCGACACGGTCGGGGAATCTACGGGCCGGATCCTCGGTTGCTGCCTTGAGATCGCGGAAAACCGTGGTCTCATAAAACGGATAGTCTTTCCTGCGCATACAGAGAACTCCTTAAAATTCTTTAATGAATGGATTATAAAGAGTCAAGCGGAGATTTGCAAATAAATCGCCCTTCAACGACATTTATTTATGGGGCTACAGGATATTTTTGAGAATCTCGCTCAAACGGTTGCGTGTTTTACTCGACGCACAAGGGACGGCGGTTTTTTTCCACTTCGTGGACAGCTTCGAAATGGCGATACTTCACGGCGTTGAGTGTCGGACGCCAGACGGACTGCATGAAACCCCGCAGGAGCGAAGGAGTCAGGTGCTGCTCACAGTAATTAGTGGACTCCAGCCACATGTTATACCCGAGATGGATCAGGTAGGGTCAAACAGTTCTTTCAGACATCTTGATGCTTCCACATAAATGTTGAACAATGGCTCTATTATACAGCAAAGAAGGTAGCGGCAATGCGGCCGGCTTTATAAGAGGGGACGAAAGTGCTATTCTTTAAGAGAAGAAAGGAAACAATCTGCTTATGATCAAGTTCTATACGAAAGCTACCCCGCAGGAATATTTGGACGGGATAAAGTCTTCCGCAGATTCCTGGTTTACGATGATTTCCGAAGCCTATAAGATGTTTCGCCTCGGTTCCTTTTTTTATCTGCGGTATAAGCCGGAATGGAGATGGGATAGACGCCTGCTGGAGCTTCCACAGGCCTTTGGCAGGGTGCGCCGTACGGAGCGGGGGACGGAAGTAAAGTACCGGCTCTACTATGGTGTGCCGCCGTACTCCTTAATCATTCTATTTCTATTTTCTCTTATATTAGTTGCGTCTTTATTGTATCCGGATATCGACGCTACTTCGCATACCGCAGATTTTGCTACGGCGATAGGGATTTTTTCACTGGTGAGTTTGTTCGTTTTGGCGGTTGCGTCCGTCGTAACATCAATATATACGGCTACGACGGAAGACGGTCAGTCGGGGATTCGTAAGCTGAAATCATTTATCCATACCGGCGGTCAACGCTATGCGGATCTCGATCCGGATGAACTCGGATAATGGTCCTTGGAGCCGGCTTGTAATAGCCGTTGTCGGTATTTACCCGA